>RKRS01000012.1 GCA_007571275.1 Dehalococcoidia bacterium | reverse complement strand
TCGTCCCGGTCGCCGTCGCCAACCAGTATGTCCCACTCCTCGGCGACGCCGAACTGATCGAAATCGACGGTGGCCACCACCTGGAATCAGACGCGCCAGCAGCGCTGGCGGACGCGATCGTTGGGATGACGTGATTAAGGACTGGAACGAAGGTCAAAGACGGCGCCTTCACGCTGCAACATCTCGAATGGTGAGATGCACCGGACCCGCGGCTCCAGCGCAGAGCAGATGTCAGGGATCTTGACCGACCTTTGGCTATCAGGCGCACTGACTTCGTGCGTCACGACGATCCAGTTCATGGAGTGGGCATGGGCGATCAGCCACGGATCCGCTTTGGCTAAGAAATGGTCACGTGCACGCTGACGGTACTGATCATTGCGGTTCACCAAGTCGGCAATCTGCTGATACACCCTCTCCGATTCCGATGAGGGTTGAATGAAGAATGCTGCGCCTTGTTGTTGAGCCCACAACGCTAACTCATCCAAATTCGGCTCAGGCTCGACCTTGCCAACCTGCGAGATCTCTTCTAGTACCTGTGTAAGGCTGTATACGATCCCGAGATGATTCGCTTCGGTTAACCATTCCCAGAATCCCGGACAGACTGCAAAGCGATAATGATTATTTTTCGCACGGATGAATACGTCTGAATCGAGCAGATATGTCATTAGACATTGAACCCCAGATATTGTGCGTACTGATAGAAGGTCTCGCTGCGTTTGAGACTAAGCAGGTCAAGGCCCTCAATGAAGCTGGTCTGGCCTTCTAACACACTGGTAATGACAGCACGGGCGAATCGTCGGCTCAGCCGACGTGTGAGCGTATGGTAAAAATTGCCTCCACCAGTTGTCGAGCTACGCGTTTTCATGCCTGCGCGCGCGGCGTTCAGTTCGCGGGCGTATGCCAGACGAAATTCGTCGTGTGTCAGTGCGCTATCGCTGTACATCCGGCGAAGTATCACGAGTGAACTGACTTTGAAGAGTCGCGCCAGTCGCTTGAGTTCAGATTCGAGTTGAGCATCTGGATCATATTGGCGCGCGAATTCATCTGAAGGGATCAGGAATTCGGCAGCGAACTCATTGCACCAACGCTCTGTGGCGCCCTCGTTGACGGACCCTGCTTCCGCGTTCGAGACCCCACTGTCGCCACGATATACATGTCCCAGCTCATGGGCGATTGTGAGGCTTTGTGCGGCAAGCGTATCGGCCCCATTGATGAAGATCAGGGGCGCCATTGGATCGGACAGCGCGAAGCCGCGAAATTCGTCAGAATCGAGCTTGCGATGGGTGTTGTTGCCAACCACGCCGTTTCGCATAACGAGAACACCGGCCGCTTCGACATCGTTGAGCAGCACTCGCACGGCGTCGTCCCAGCTCTTCCCGCGCCTCGTCGGCTTGACGTTGAGCTCATCGCGGAGCCGCGCGGCAGCATCCTCTGGGCTGTCGTCAGCTTGTCGCGCGCCAATGAACGACACGGGATCTTCACCAGCTGTGGCTTTGTAGCCTTTGTACCACTCTTGTCGCCACTCGCTCTGGTAGATGGTGTCGAGCAGATGGGGACTGAATCCCGTCCGCCGGAGGCCGCTGACCGTGCGGAAGTCGGCGATTGGCCGTTCTTGTTCTGGTGGCCGTTCGAGGAACATGTAGCTGAGCGGCGCATAGGTGTCGTGCGCGAACTTTTTCAGCTGCTTCAGCGTGGGGCGCGTCAGGCCTGACTCCCACGAGTCGAATTGGGGACACTTCTTGGCGAAGGCGTCGTCAGCCAGGCCACTGCGCTCCCGCGCCCAGCGAAGAACCTCAGGTCGTACCTCAACTCGCGCCATGTTGACAGACTAGCGGCCCGCTAGACTGCCTTCCGACAGCTCGACTCCTGAGAAGGGTTCGCCATGCATTTGATGTACTTCACCGAACAGCCGATGTCGGCCTACGACGAGGACGCAGCCGAGGAGGGCGTGACCGCGCTGCTCTTCTCCAACTCCAACTTCGACCCCGTCGCCGGCTCGCAGCTCTACAACGACCGCCTGACCGAGTACAAGCTGGCCGAGGAGGTTGGCGTTGACGGGATCATGCTCAACGAGCACCACAACGCGCCCTTCTGCATGCAGGCCAAGTGCAACATCTGGGCCTCGGTCTTGGCCGGCGCGACCGAGCGCGTCAAGATCGTGCTGCTCGGTAATCCACTGCCGCTGGCTGACAATCCGATTCGGCTGGCCGAAGAGCTGGCCATGATCGATATGATCTCGGGCGGGCGGCTGGTATCCGGCTTCGTGCGCGGCGGCGGCACCGAGCAGCTGGCCACCGGCGTCAACCCGGCCTACAACCGCGAGCGTTTCGAAGAGGCGCACGACCTGATCGTCGAGGCCTGGACGCGACCCGGCCCCTTCCGCTGGGAGGGACGGCACTACCAGCACCGCGTGGTCAACCCGTGGGCGCTACCGATGCAGCAGCCGCACCCGCGCATCTGGATTCCTGGCGTGCTCTCGCGTGAGACCGTGGTCTGGGCGGCCAAGCATCGCTACCCGTACATCGCGTTGAACACGACGATCGAGGCGACCAAGCGCATCTGGAACACCTACGACGACGCGGCGCATGAGGTCGGCTACGACCCGGGCCCCGAGAATCGCGGCTACCTGCTCCGCGTTCACGTCGCCGACACCACCGAGAAGGCGCTCGAGAATGCCTCGCAGTTCATGTGGATGCAGGGCGAGTTCACCGGTCTGGCGCACCCGGTCTGGTCGAACCCGGCCGGCTACGCCTCGCCACGCAACCGCGAGGCGCTGGTCGAGGTGATGAATGGTCGACGACCGCCGCCGCGCGCGCAGTCGTTCAACAACCAGCTGGAAAACCTGCAGATCATCGCCGGCACGCCCGACGAGTGCATCGCCAAGCTGCGCACGATTCTCGAGGAGACGCGCCCCGGCATCCTCGCGCTGTGGGGCAACGACGGCCGCGTCACGCATGAGGACTCGATGCGCTGCATTGAGCTGCTCGGCGCCGAAGTGATGCCAGCCTTGCGCGAGATCGGCGCGGAGCTTGATCTGGACGGCCCGTTCGACTCCAACCCGCCGGTCAGCATCAGCTACGACGAAGCGGCCAAGGCGCGGGTTGCCGCAGCCGCTGCAGGATCAGGAGATTAGACCCGCAAGCCCCCTCAGTCGCTACGCGACAGCTCCCCCAGCGGG
>RKRS01000030.1 GCA_007571275.1 Dehalococcoidia bacterium | reverse complement strand
CGCGAACGCCGCCGGGTCGCTGGGCGTGATGTAGTACCGCATCTTCGACTCCATCGTGATCTCCAGGCCGTTGGGCATACGGTTCGCCAGCGCTCGAGCGCGTCTGCCCCAGCCGATCACGTTGGAAATCATCGGCCACGGCTTGACCGACACGATCTCGTCGTAGGGCAGCTCGGCGCGGATCACGAGGCCCGCCCGCAAGCGCAGGACGTCGTCCTGGAAAACGTAGACGGTGCGGTAGACGGCGTGTAGCAGGAGCAACGGCAGCGCCGCCATCGGGACGCAGAAGAGGGAAATCATCAATCCCAGCGTCAGTACGCCCTCATCGCGGAGGTTGAATACGACCGCGATGATCGCGCCGCCCGTCGTCAGCGCGGCCAGACAGATGAGCGCCACCAGGCCATGGCCGGGCCTAGGCTGATCCCGCATCGCGCCGCTCGCTCTCCTATTCTGACTACAAACTTAAGCGTATGGGAGTCTACCGATGAACGCTGCCGAGCGTCGTATCCGCGCGTATGAGGAGATGGGCGATCACCGCACGGGCCGCGAGGCGGACAACGCCGCGACCGACTGGATGATCGAGGAGCTGGCGTCGGTTGGCGTGGAAGCGACGCCGCAGGAGTGGAGCTTCCCGCAGGTCGGTTGGCATGAGGCCTGCGTACGACTGAATGGAACGACCGTTCCTGGCGTTCCCCTGTTCGACGGCGCCCTGACCAGCGTGAGTGGCAACCTGATCAAACCCGGCGCCTCGGGCATCGTCGTCTCGCAGATCGCACACGGCGACTCCACCCAGTTCAGTCAAGCGATGTACCCGCATCTCGATTCCCTTGTCGAGCATGGCGCCGACGCTGTTGTCCTGGTCATGGGCGATCCTGACGGTCACCACGCGATTCGCAACGCTGAGCGACCGCTTGCTCCGCTGGACTTTGCCGTGCTGCAGGTCGCGCCGAACGACGCCGCGCCAGTGATTGCCGGCGCCGCCCGCTCACAGGCGGCGGAACTCGTGATCGATGGTTGGCGAGAGACCAGGACCGCGGCCAATGTCATTGCCACGATTCCCGGTACCGATGCATCCCTCGCCCCGGTCACGCTGATGACGCCGAAGTCGGGCTGGTACACCTGCGCCGCCGAGCGCGGTGGCGGTATCGCGATCTGGATGGAGGTTGCCGGTCGGATCGCTGCCGATCCCGGACAGCGCTCGCTCAACCTCGTCGCCTCCAGCGGTCACGAACTACATCACCTCGGTCTGGACTGCTACATCTCGGCACTGGGTGAGGACGCCGGACGTGTCCACAGCTGGATGCATCTGGGCGCGTCGATCGGTTCGCGCAACGGTCAGCCCAGCTACGCTGCCTCGGACGACGAACTCTTCGGCATCGCCACCGACGCGCTCTCCGAACAGGGACTGGAGCGTCGCGCCTTCCCGGTCGGCAACGCCGGTTTCGGTGAGGCGCGGAATATCGGCGAGATCGGCGGACGCTTCGTCTCGTTGCTCGGTGGTCACCCCTACTTCCATAGCCCGCTTGATACCTATGATCGCTGCATCGATCCGGAGTCGCTGGCTCGCCACACCGACGCCGTGGAGCGGATCGTCCGAGAGATGATCAACGGCTCGTCGCCCTAACCAACCGTGCGCCATTACATCCAGGCTCGCCATTCCTGAGCAGGCAGGAACCTCGATCTGCTGAGCGTCCACACTCCGTTCGTCATTCCTGCGCAAGCAGGAATCCAATATGCGTGGCACCCTTGTCCCCACGGTGGGGTTCCTGCTTACGCAGGAATGACGGAATCGAACATGGAGGCCGGAAATCGGACACGAACGTCGGGCGCAGTCGCTTAGATCACTCGCGAGCGGCGTAGCTGCGCAATCTGACGTGGTTCCAGGCCGCAGGTTCCGGACAGGATTTCCTCTGTGTGTTCGCCGAGCAATGGCGGCGGACGTCGGAGCGACCAGGCGCTCTCACTCAGCTGGTATGGCGCGCCTGGCAGTTTGACCGGCCCGTCAAACGCCGGATGCTCGATCTCGGCCCAAAACCCTCGGGCGTTGAGCTGCTCCGACTCAGCCACCTCGCCGATGGTATGGACCGGCTGGAAGGAGATGTGATTCTCTCCGAAGATCTGCATCAACTCAGCTTTGGTGCGTTCCTTCATCCAGGGGTGCCAGAAGGCGTCGAGTGCTTCGACGTGCTGAAAGGCGAGCCAACGGTTCTGAAGCCGCTCGTCATGTTGCCAGTCGGGGTTGCCCATCAGTTCCATGAAGCGCTTCCACTGGCGATCGACCATCGTGATCACTTCGTAGTAGCCATCTTTGACCGGCGTCACCTGCCAGGGATAGAAGGCGTTCATGTGCGTCCCGGCGCGGCCTCGAGATTGTCCCGTAAAGACGTAGGCGGCGACGCCGGCGCCAGCCATGACATTGCTGATGATGTCGACGATTGACAGCCAGACGTGCTGCCCGAGTCCATCCTCGCGGGTGGCGCGTCGGGCCAGCAACGCGCAAATGGCCGCGTGAATCCCGCCTTGATACTGTGGCGCGTCGTATGGCAGGCCCAGCGGCGCTCGGTCTGGATCACCGATGCGATAGGAGATACCGCTCGCCAGAGAGGCGGTCAGCGACTCTGCCTGCCAGTCCTCGCGCTGCGTGCCAATCCCGAAGACGGTGATGCTGACCTGGTTGAGCGCTGGCGCGTCGAACGACAGGTCGTCCCAGGTCAAGCCGAGTCGTTGCTGTTCGGCAATCGACCGAGCGGTGATCAGCGTGCCGTAGCGCTGCGCGAGCTGTCGATAGATGCGACGCCCGGCCGCTGACTCGACGTCCAGCGTCAGGCTGCGCTTGTTCGTGTCCAGGAACAGGTGCAGACCGCTGCGCTCGCGATCCGGATCGTCAGCGGGGAACGGAGGCTTGCGTCGTACCTCGTCGCCACCTGGCGGTTCCAGCTTGATCACGTCCGCGCCGAGATCGGCCAGGAGCTTGCCCGCGTACGACGCCGCGATCCCACCGCCGTCTTCGAGGACGGTCATGCCCTCCAGCGCCAGTGGAGCGTTGCCCGGCTCGATCGTGCTGGATGTATCAGTCGTCATGGCAGGAGGGTAAACGCTAGCCTCTAGATAGTCTTGAGCGAGTGCTCTGGAGGTGTTCCATGGACGATCTGAGCGGCAAGGTGGCGTTGGTGACGGGCGCTGGCAGCGGGATTGGACGCGGCATCGCCCTGGCTTGCGCCGATGAAGGCATGGACGTGATTCTGGCCGATGTCCAGGAGGGGACCGCGCAGGCGGTCGCGGCTGAGGTTGAGGCGAAAGAGGTGCAGGCGCTGGCCGTCGATCTCGACGTATCCGATACGGTCGCGTACGAGTGGTTGGCCGAGCGCGTCTACGACCAGTTCGGCGAGCTCAACCTACTCGTCAACAACGCCGGTGTGATGACCGCCGGTCCCGTCAGCCAGGGCAGCCAAGCCGATTGGCACTGGACCTTTCGCGTCAATCTGTTCGGCGTGATCAACGGCGTGAACGCCTTTCTGCCCCGTATGCGGGCGCAGGACGGCGACGCGCATATCGTCAACACGGTCTCTATGGCCGGCCTGCGACTCAACGAACAGATACCGTTGGGGGTCTACAGCAGCAGCAAGCACGCCGCGCTCGCCTATACGGAGTCGCTGCACGACGAGCTAGCGACGGAAGGCATCGGCGTCTCCGCGCTCTGCCCGGGCGGCGTTGACACGCTGATCGGCATGTCCGAGCGCAACCGACCCAACGAGTTCGGCGGCCCCAGCGACCAGGCGGCTCGAGGGTTCAGCCCCGGCATGATGTCGCAGCAGATGAACCCCGAAGATGTTGGACGCGTCGTGATCCGCGGCGTCAAAGCCAACCGACGCCTGATCTTCTCGCACCCCGAACTGCGCGCTCAGGTCGAGCGACGCTATCAGCGGATCATGGACGACTTCGACTTTTTCTCGCAACAGGACTGACTAGAATGAGCACTGAACACATCTCCAACACCGACGTACTACCCGCCCCGGAAATCGTCGAAGTCTCCGACGGCATCTTCGCCTACATTCAGCACGACGGTTCCTGGTGTCTGAATAACCCGGCGTTCATTGATATTGGCGGACAGGTAATCGCCATCGACGCCTGCGCGACCGAGCGTCGTACGCGGCTCTTCCGTGAAGCGATTGCGCAGATCTCCCGCAATCCCGTGCGCACCCTAATCAACACACATGCGCACCTTGATCACACCTTCGGCAACTACCTCTTCGCCGAAGACGCGGTGATCGTTGGGCATCGCAACTGCCGCGACGAGATCGTACGCGACGCGCCCGGCCTGCCCGAGCGCGCCAAGGGCATGTTCCCCTCGGTCGACTGGGGTGAAATCGAGGTCGTTGCTCCCAACCTCACGTTCGATGACACGTTGACGCTCTACGCAGGCGATCTTGAGCTACAGCTGATCTACGTCTCGCCGGCGCACACCAACACCGATGCGGTCGTCTGGATTCCCGAGCGACAGGTCCTGATCGCTGGCGACATCATCTTCAATCAGGGCACACCCTTCGCGCTGATGGGTTCGGTCGCAGGCTGGCTGACGGCGCTGGATCGCCTGCGCGAGCTGCCGATTGCGACGGTCATCCCCGGCCACGGACCGGTCACGGATGCGTCGGTGCTGGACGATGTGGGCGACTATCTGCAGTTCGTCCAGCAGTCAGCGCAGGTCGCCTACGACGGCGGGGTCGATCCGCTCGACGCGGCGCGAGACCTGGACCTGGGACGGTTCGGCGAGTGGACGGATACCGAGCGGATCGTCGGCAATCTGCACCGCGCCTACAGCGAGCTGCGGGGCGAGCCGTTGGGCGCCGAGATCGACATGGCTTCCGCGTTTGGGCAGATGCTCGAGTACAACGGCAATCAACCGCTCCGCTGCCTGGCCTAGGGATCGAAGAGCGCACTGACGCCGCAGCGGAAGCCGGGCAGGATGTCGAGGCCGTCCAGCACGCCGTCGGCGTCGAGGGTGGCGACGGCCGCATCGGGGCGGTGGACGTCAACGCTGCGGGTGTCGGGTTGGACGACCCAGACGAGGCGGACGCCGTGGCTGAGCCACATGCGCGCCTTGTCGTGAACGGCGCGGCGGCTGTCGCCGGGTGAGGCGACTTCAACGACCAAGTCCGGCGCGACCTCGGCGTAGCCGGTAATCCGCGCGTTGAGCGGAATCTTCTCTGCCGAGGTAAAGGCGATATCGGGTTCGCGCACGGTGTCGGGGTCGCGTTCCAGCCAGACGCCTGCATCTGATCCGACCAGTGTCCCCAACCGCTTCGGCGCGATGAAATTCATCAGTAGAGCGCCCATGCGCATCACGATCTGACCGTGTTCATATCCCGCCGACATCGTCTCACACAGCACTCCGCGAATCAGTTCGCCGCGCACGCCCTGAGTGTCGAGCCGCAGCAGGTCGGCGGCGGTGAGCAGCCTGGTCTGGGTGGTGGTCATGGCAGTTCGCCCCCGCTCCCGACCATCCTACCGAACCGTCCTCCCTGAGGCGTGATGCAATTGCGCGAACCGGAGCGTTCCCGGACAATCCCGGTATGGACGTTCTGGCCCCATGTTGGCGTTTTCGGCGTATGTCGCCGGCAGAGATCAATCAGGATCCGGTGCAGGGCGAGTTCTTCACGAGCGAGTCTGACCTGGCTGAGCGACTGGTTCGGGAATCGATCCAAAACTCGCTCGATGCCGCCTTGCCCAACGAAACCGTCCGCGTGCGATTTGCGTTCAGTCGGGAAGTCGGCGCACTCCCCGTTGACGCCGCTCAGCGTTACCGCGAAGGCTTCAATCGACACCTGGAAGCCGTTGCCGGCAACGCGCAGACGCCGAGACCATCCGTGTCCCAGGAAGTCAACGAAGAAGGCGCGATCTACCAGGCGCGCGATCTGATCGCGGGTTCCATGACCTACATGACCGTCGAGGACTTTGGTACGAGCGGGCTGAGCGGGAACATCGAAGACAATCACGAGCAGGAGAAAGAGAACCACTTCTGGGGGTTCTTCCGCAGCGTCGGTATCTCGCCCAAGGGCGACGACAAAGGCGGCTCCTGGGGTCTCGGTAAATGGGTCTTCCCCGACGCTTCAGAGATCAATGCCTACATCGGCGTCACCAAACGCAGCGGTGAGTCACGAACCCTGCTGATGGGTATGGCCATCTTGCGAACCCATCACATCGGCGACGACAAGTATCCGCCCTACGGACAATTTGCCGCCGCTTCGGCTGAGCCAGATTCCGAGTGGCTGCCGATGCCCGTCGACTCCACAAGCGCCGATGGGCAATTCGTCCGCCGAACCTTGCAGGACTTTCGCTTGCAGCGCGGCAATCAGTCCGGCCTCTCGGTGATCGTGCCCTGGCCCAAGCCCGACCTGACGGGACGCTCGATCGCCCGCGCGGTGATCACGCAGTACTTCCTGCCCATTCTTGAGCGCAAGCTGGTCGTGGAGATCGAAGATCCGGACGCGCGAGACATCCGACTCGACACCAGCACATTGGAATCAGAGCTGACCAACATTGACCAGTCCGACCGCGACGATGAATCGCCGGAGTCCTTACGTGGACTAATCCGTCTGGCGCAGTGGGCAGTCACGCGCCAGAACAGCGAGCACATCGAGATGCCTGTGCCTCAGGGAGATGCAGCTGCCAAACGAGGCTTCGCTGCGTTCGACTTTGCGGAGCTGCAAGAACGATTCAACGCGGGCGAGCGGCTCGCATTACAACTCAGCACCAAGACTCAGCGTAAGCATCAAACCCGCAGACAGATGAGCGACAGCGTGTTTCGGATCTACCTGGAGCGCGACGAAGCGCTGGAGAAAGGCCACGACTACTTCGTGCGTGGACATTTGCGTATCCCGCTCATGGACCACATCAGAGATTTCCGCGCCCGCGCGCTGATCGTGGTTGACGGCGCGTCCGAGCTCGGCCATCTGCTGCGAGATGCTGAAGGCCCGGCTCATACTGTCTGGAATCCTCACGCGCAGCGACTCAAAGACGCCTGGTCCGGAGGAACCCGCCGAGTCCAGGAAGTGCGGCGGGCCGCGCCGCAGATTCTGCGCAAACTGGTCGACGACCGCCACGAGCGCCAGCTCGACGCCCTGGCCGATCTCTTCCCGTCCGATCTGGAGCCTGTCCAAGCCTCGACACCTGGTGGAAATGTGGGGAACGGCGACGACCTCATCACTAGGCCGGTGTCGCCACTGTTGCCCCGGAGCAGCAGTCCGGTTCGGATCGAGGCAATAGCGGGCGGATTCAGAGTCACGCCGGTGAAAGGACACGCGCCGGCGGTCGATTCGTCCTGGTTCATTCGATTTGCCTATGATCTCCCGCGCGGCGGCAAGAAGAAAGCCTTCAATGCCTTCGCCGCTGGTCTCAAGACAGGCGTTCCTGACTTTGATCTGGAGAGCAGCCTCCAGGTACAACACGAAGGTGTTGACTGGACGGTCACTGAGGCGAACGAGGCGAATGTCACCGTTTGTGATCAGCAATTCCTGATCGAGATCACCGGATTCGACGATCGCGACATCCTCGTCGAAATGGATCGTCTGTCCGATCCCGCTCACGTCGTGCCTGAGGCGGCCGGATGATTCGGCATCTGAACGCTACGAGTCGTCAGACGATCCTCAGTTCCCATGTGGCCGTCACCATCCGCGCGGCTGAGGCGAACGAGTCGCCAGTCTTCGATATCGACTATCAGCTCGGTTCCTATGCGTTCGCGTCCGACGCCCGGGTGCGCCTGGAAGCGTGGCGTGAGCTGGCAGTCCAGCGTTGGGATTTGGGTACAGTCGGCGCGCCTCAGCAGGCGGAGCGTCGACTTACTGACGTGCCGATCTCGTCGCAGTTCCGACTCTGCGTCGTCGCCGACGGATCGGGCAAGATGCTGGGCATGAGCGGGAGCATCAAGCCGAAGCTGCCTGGTGGCTCGCTGCTGCCCCTGGCGCTCAAGCAGTTGGGCGGCGAAGTCTGGCGGATCAACTTCGGCGACGGCGATGGACCGGAGCTCGTGGTCAACAGCGAGATCGAAGCGATCAGCGAAATCGTCCGCAACGACAGCCAGTTCCGATCGCTGATTATGCCTCAGGTGCTGCGCTCGGTCTTGACCCAGATCATCGTCGTTGATCAGAACACGCTCGACGACGATGAAGGCGAATGGTGGATCGGTTGGCTACGCCTGGCCCGGTCGTTGGCGACGACGGATATCCCTTCGCTGGTC
Source organism: Dehalococcoidia bacterium (assembly GCA_007571275.1). Taxonomy (GTDB): domain Bacteria; phylum Chloroflexota; class Dehalococcoidia; order Bin125; family Bin125; genus Bin125. The sequence goes on along the minus strand of RKRS01000030.1, from coordinate 2,531 downwards.
AAACAGGAAGCCGATGAGAGCAAGCGTCAGGAGGCGCTGGACTGGATCGATCAGGTCGTCGAAGCCTTTGCTCGGCAGCGGGTCAATGCCAGCAGCGCCTATGCCGCTGCCGTGGGCGTCTCCCGGTGACGCTCGCGCGCGCCCTCACGCCGGAGGGCGTTGACTATGCCCGCACGCTGCTCGATGACATTCGTCAGCAGCGACCGGCTCAGATCGAGTTGCCTGACGAGCTTCTGTTCGAGTCGCCGTACAGCGCGCCGCTGCACGGCGTCGACATCGATGTCGAGGCCCGATCTTTCGCCAACCGTCGGATCGCCGGAAACTACCTGTCTCTGCTCCTGCAAGCGGCCCGCCCCAATCTCGCTGAAGAGTATGGTCTCTGGTCATGGTTGGGGATGTACTATCTCCCGCTCAATCATCAGACCCGTAACGCCGGCGCGGTGCTGCTTGGCCGTGATGAGGTCTATGTCCTGCACGGCGCCGACGAACACGTCAAGCGCCGACGCTATGTGCATTACCTGTGGTCGGCCTGGCAGCTACAGCGCCAGCATCCGCACGCGCAATTTCTGTTGGACACCAGGCTGTGGGATTACAGAGATATCGTCGACCGCGTGTTTTCATCGCAACGCATCTTCAACTCTGAAGGCGTCGTGGAATTGGTCTTGTTGCTCTACACCCAAGACGGTAAGCAGAAGCCAAAATTCGGTCGCTCCCGTGGCGGCCTGCGCCATTTGATCCGTGTGCTCGAGCAGCTTGAACGCACCTACGACGTCTATGGCATGGAAACCGAAGCGCTGCTACGCATCCTGCCGGCAGATTTCGACCGCTGGCGCCCCGATCGGTCGCCCGCCGTCCCCGCAACGCCTGAGCGCGTCGCGCGTAGACCGTGGGAACGATTCCACATTGGCATACGCAGCCGCGGCAACCGCAGCCAGAATCCAGAGTGACAAGCTGGCCCGTGCCTGTGCCTGGGGCGGCTCGGCAGCGCGCCGATGACTAGACCGGGATTTTCTCTTCCTCAACGGCTGGGGCGATGCCCGCCCACTGGCGTAGATCCTCATTGAGGCGATCGGCACGGTCTGAGAGGTGGCACTGACGCAGGTAGCCGAGGTAGGTTTCGACCTGCTCGCGGCGCAGCTCGGCGACGTCCGCCATCGCCTCTGCGGCCGCTTCGCGGCCGTCGCCCATGATCACGGCCAGCGCGCTGTAGAGCGTGTCGTCGCCGTCCTTGGCCAGATACCACTCAGCCTTGTTCAGGTAGCGGTGAATTTCCTCGCGGCGAATCGGCTCCTTGAGCAAGAGATAGCGCATGTGGTCGACGAAGTAGGCGAGGTGCCGCTCGATGTCCTTGGCACAGAGTTCATAGATGGTGCGTTCGGCCTCGGTCTGGGCGAGTTGTTCGCCGTGCCGCAGGAGGGCGATGATCATCGCGTCGTGCATGATCGAGGCGACCGTGAACTCGGAGAAGGTGTAGCTCTGGGTGAGGGGCAGGAACTTCCAGTTGCGTCCACCGCGTCCCAGCCCGCCGCCGTTGGCCAACGCGCGCTTACGCCAGACCTCGTACAGGCGGGCGGCGTCGAAGACGACCGTGCCGAGGAACAGTTTGACCTCGATGTAGCCGTAGGAAATCTCCTGCAGCCAGCGACCGGTCGTCTGCGCCTTGGTCCAGCCGTATTCCGAGAGCAGCGTCGCGATCTGGCACACCGCGCGTTCGAGGTCGGAGCCGATTGGCGCGAGCGTGTCCCAGGGGATGTCGGCGGAGGAGTTCCAGCGGTCGGCGATGGCGTCCTCGTAGAGGCCGGCGCAGAGGTCGGACCAGACCTCCGCCTTCTCGAAGATCGAGTAGCCCATCTGCTCGGTGCGGGTGTCGGGGATCGCGCCACGCGGGATCTCGGTGTTGTTGTCCCAGTGCTCGGGCACCTCGCCGTAGACGTCAACGTTGAGGTACTCGAAACGCAGACCGCCATTCTCCGGCGTGGCCTGTTCCTTCGCCTTGACGCCCCAGTGGACGGGGATATCCAACCAGTCCGAGGGCAATCCTGACTGTTCCAGGCGAGCCTTGGCGGCGGCGACGACATCGTTGTCCGGCATGGCGGTTCCTTCTCTGCATTCAGCGGGAACTCAGTACCTCCCCCTCCGAGGGAGGTGTCGCGTAGCGACGGAGGGGGCGACCCATAGAATGGAGCGCCCCCTCAATCCCATCTGGGGCAGCTCCCCCGGAGGGGGAGCCATTGCTTCTGCTTCTTTGTCAGCAAGCCGTCCTAATTGTCCAGCGCGCCGGCGAGCGCTGGATGCAGTCGACCGCTCTCGAGGCGTCCGCCGAGACCGGCCACGTCGAGTCGGTGCAGGTATTCGAGCACCTGCTTGCGGCGCACGTGCCAGAACAGGCGCCAACCCTCGTCGACATCGCCATCGCCGAGCAGGTAGACCAGCGCGCCGGCGAGGCCGGGGTTCTGCTGGTCCGGGTCGACCAGCGTGTTCTCGAACATGTCGAGCGTCCAGTGGACTTCCTCGGCCTTCTCGGGCCCGTT
>RKRS01000283.1 GCA_007571275.1 Dehalococcoidia bacterium | reverse complement strand
ACCATGTAGGCGGCAGTGAGACCGGCGGCCAACAGGCCGAGCACGAAGACGCCCTTGTTGTGCTCCCAGGCTTCGATCAGGATCTCATCCTTGGACCAGAAACCGGACAAGGGAATGATGCCTGCCAGCGACAGCGTGCCAATCACGAAGGTGGCGAAAGTGATTGGCATGGCGTATCGCAGGCCACCCATCTTGCGCATGTCGAAGGTGTTGGTCGAGTGATTCACCGAACCAGAGCCGAGGAACAGTAGCGCCTTGAAGAAAGCGTGCGTCATCAGGTGGAAGACAGCCGCGGCGTAGCCTCCGACGCCGATCGCGAACATCATGTAGGCCAACTGGGAGATCGTGGAATAAGCCAGAACACGTTTGATATCGACCTGCACCAACGCCAGGATCGCGGCGCCGAGCGCTGTGCCCGCTCCGATCCAGGCGATGAAATCTGACGCCGTTGACGAAGCATGGATGACCGGGAAGAAGCGCGCCAGCAGATACACACCGGCCGCGACCATCGTCGCTGAATGGACCAACGCGGAAACCGGCGTCGGGCCTTCCATCGCATCGGGCAGCCAGATGTGTAACGGGAACTGCGCCGACTTACCGACCGCGCCAGCAATCAGTCCCAGGCCGAACAGCGTCATCGCTGTCTGGCCGATCATCAAGCTGTTCAGAGCAAACATCCCGGCTTCAGCGCCATGATCGGCGAGTGCGTTGATTTCGGCGATGTCCAGCGTGCCAGTGCGGCTGAAGATCAGGATCATCGCGGCGAGCATGCCCAAATCACCGAGTCGGGTGACCAGGAACGCCTTTTTCGCCGCCGCTGCCGCAGCGGGTCGATGGAACCAGAATCCAATCAGCAGATATGAGGTCAGGCCAACCAGCTCCCAGAAGGCAAAGAGCATCAGCAGGTTGTCCGCAAGGACCAACCCGAGCATCGAGGTTGTGAACAACGCCATGAAGGCGAAGTAACGACGGTAGCCGTGATCACCGTCCATGTAACCGGTCGAATACACCTGGACGAGCAGTGACACGCCGGTGACGACCACCAGCATCACCGAGGTCAAGCCATCGATTCGCACGCCGACATTGACGATCAGCTCACCAGCCGTAAACAGCTGGTGCGTGCCAATCTCCAGCGGCAACCCGCGTAGCCCGATTGAATCAATCAGGTTGATCACTGCGAGCAGAAAGGCGATTGCCAGAGCGATGATCAGTGGCGTCGAGGCCAGGCGCGGCCCGCAAAACTGGTCAGCAATCGGCTTGAAGGCCGAGGGATAGCGCGGGTTCCACTCGGGAATCTGACGCTGCAAGTTCTGGTTGAGCGCCGAAATCCCGGCCAACACGAAAGCGGTCAGCGGCAGGAAGAGGATGACCCAGAAGATCGTCTCGGGCACGCCGCTACACCTTCCCCAGAATTTCCCGCGCCACGTGCGTCTTGGAATCGGGTACGTAGAGCATCACCGGCGCGAAGTCACCCTCGTCGCGGCGACCAGGATCAACCACAAAGCGGACCGACACGCCTTCGGCGAACAACAGCTCACGCAGCGTCTCGGCGACGTAGCGGTTCGACGCGGTCATCAGTGGAGCCCACATCCCGACGTCAGCCCTTCAACAAGGTCGTGCGATCGACTGAGATTGTCTGTCGGTTGCGATAGACGACGAGCGCCAGGGCCAACCCCACCGCCACCTCGGCCGCGGCCACGGCGATGATGAAGACCACAAAGACTTGCGTCGACAGCGCCACCTCGGCCGAACCGAAACGCGAGAACGCGACCAAGGTCAGGTTGACCGCGTTGAGCATCAGTTCGACGCCGATCAGCACGCCAACCGCGTTCTTCTTCGACAGCGCGATAAAGAACCCGATGCAGAACAATATCGCACCGAGTGCGAGGTAGTGCTCAAGTCCGATGGTCATGAGGTCGCCTCGGTATCGGAGACAATCGGCGGGTCGACGACATCAACCGGATCGATCGATTCCTCGCCTTCAAGTTCAGCCTGCAACGAAGCGGCATGCACAGCCGCATCCTCATCATCCTGGCGAGCCAGGGCAATCGCTCCGACGAGCGCCGCCGTGAGCAGCACCGCCCCGATCTCGAACGGCAGGATGTAGTGCTTGATCAAACTCTCGCCAATCAACCGCGCTTGCTCTGTCAGCGCCGCTTCCCGCACTGCGCCCCAGTCCGTATCGACCGCGACCCAGAGCGTTGAGATCATGACCAGAATCACGACTAACGCCGCTGGCGCGGATGCCTTCGTCTGCGAGTTATCGCGCTCCGCGCGTGGCGTCAGCATGATCGCAAACAGCATCAACACCGAAATCGCGCCGACATAGATCAACACCTGGACGACTGCGATGAAATCCGCCGACAGCGTCAGGTACAGCCCGGCAATGCCGAGCATGGACATCACCAGCCAGATCACGGCATGGATCAGATTGCGGCTGATCATGATCATCGACGCCCCGCCGAGAGTCATTGCCGCGAGCGACCAGAATGCCAGGTGGAAGCCGAAGTCACTCATGCTCAGTCACCGCCCACCTGGAACTGCGGCTCCTCGGTTCGGGAAGCAACCTCGCGAGCCGCGCGCAGACCGCCGATCTGAGCGCCGGCCATACGGATACGCGCAGGGCGTCGCAATGGCGCCGGCCGCGAGACGCGAGCAAAGAGCATGATCGCGCCCAGCGTCAACGCGATATTGAACACCGCCATGATCGGCAGGGCGATCGTTGTGTCCCAACCTTCAGAGATCAGCAGGGTGCGTTGCACAAATGCGACGACCACAAAGAGCAACGTCGCCGGCACCAACGCCTTCCAACAGAAGCCCATCAGCTGGTCAACTCGCAGCCGAGGGAGCGTCCCGCGCGTCCAGATCAGAAGGAAGTACACCGCGCCGGTTTTGATCAACAGGATGATCCAGCTCGGCACCCACTGATCGAGTCCCCACAGCCACCAGCCGCCGAGGAAGAACGTTGCAATGAAGCCGGACACAACCAGGGTGTTGCCGAGTTCGACGGCGTAGAAGAGCCCGAAGCGCATCCCCGAGTACTCAGTGTGATATCCGGCGACAATCTCAGATTCCGCCTCCGAAATATCGGCCGGGGTGCGGTTGAGTTCGGCTGAGGCGGCGAAGAAGAAGGCAATCGCCGAGAGCGGGAAGAGCAGAATGAAGATGACGTCCTCCTGCTGCTGCCATTCGACGATCCCGTTGACCGACATCGTGCCCGAGAACACGACCAGCGTGAGCAACGCCAGGACCATCGGCACTTCGTAGGAGATCGACATCGCCACGGCGCGCATCGCTCCGAACAGCGCGTACTTGTTGTTCGACGACCAGCCGGCCATGAAAATCACCAGCACCGCTGTGCCTGAAACCGCCAACAGGAAGAGCACACCGACATTGAGATCAGCGACGGACATCCGCGGACCGAAGGGGAGCACGCCCCAGATCAGGATGCCCGGCACGAAGATCAGCACCGGCGGCAGGAAGAAAATCAGTTTGTCCGCAGCGCGTGGCGCCAGCTGCTCCTTGAGAATGAGCTTGACGGCGTCGGCGACGGGCTGTAGCAACCCGCGCGGACCGACACGATTGGGGCCATAGCGCTGCTGGAATCGAGCGATCACCTTGCGTTCGACCCAGATCAGGATCAGCAAGGTCGGGCCGATCACGCCCAACACGCCAAGCGCGCCCAGGACGCCAGTGATGATCGACGCCAGCCAATCCGGACCCCAGTCAGCGATCCACTCGGTGATCAGCCGTTGCAGATTGTTCAGGTCGCGGAAGTCGTACCACGCGCCCAGGACGCTCGTGAGGCCGGTGAAGTCGGTCATCGATCGATTTCCCCCACCACGATGTCGATTGAACCCAACGTCACGATCGCGTCAGCAAGGGTACCGCCAATTGACATTTCCTTCAGCGCCGAGAGATTGATCAACGAGGGCGGGCGGCAGTGGAAGCGATAGGGCGCCGGCCCGCCATCGGAGACGAGGTAGAAGCCGAGCTCGCCGCGCGGCGACTCAACCCGCTGATACGCCTCGCCTGGCTCGGGTCGCGCATGTAGCGGTAGATCGGCCAGCCAAGGACCATCGGGAAGATGGTCGATCACTTGACGCAGGATGCGCAGGCTCTGCTTCACCTCAGCCATGCGGACGAGGAAGCGATCGAAACAGTCACCCTGCTCACCAACGGGGACATCGAATTCGTAGTGCTCATAGCCACAGTACGGATTCGCCTTACGCAGGTCCCAGGGCACGCCAGTCGCCCGCAACACCGGCCCGGAGAGCGAGGAGTTGATCGCCATCTCAAGGGAAATCACGCCCACCCCACGCGCCCGCGCATGCAGGATCTCGTTCTCGAGCAGCAATGCCTCGTAATCAGCGATCCGCTCGGGCATGTCGGCGAGGAATGACTCGAGCGTTGGCAAGAGCTCCTCGGGTAGATCGAACGCGACGCCGCCAATCCGCATGTAGTTGGTGGTCAACCGAGCGCCACAGGTCATCTCGAACATGTCGAGCACGCGCTCGCGGTCGCGGAACATGTGGAATAGTGGCGTGTGCCAGGCGCCGCAGTCGTTGATGAAGGTGCCATTGGCCATCGCGTGTGACGCGATCCGCTGCAGCTCAGCGAACATCACGCGAATCGCATCGGCGCGCGGCGGTACCTCGACGCCAAGCAGCTCTTCGGCCGCGAGGCAATAGGCAAGGTTGTTCGACATCGCCGCGAGGTAGTCGATCCGGTCAGTGAAGGGGATGTTCTGCGTGTAGGTGCGTTCTTCGGCCAGCTTTTCCATCGAGCGATGCAGGTAGCCGATGCGCATCTCCGCGTCGCGCACGATCTCGCCGTCCAGCGTCACCTTCAGGCGGAATACCCCATGCGTCGAAGGGTGCTGCGGGCCCAGATTGACCACCACCGGCTCGGAACCGTCGCCGGTCGTCAGCGCCTCAATCGTCCCCTGCATCGCCAGGCGAGTATCGTCGGCGGTTGTCATGACGCTCCCTCGCCGTCCGTTTCCGCCACAGTTACCTCACTGGGCGGCGGCGGATCGTTTGGATGTTGTGGGCGTTGAGGCACGCTGCCCGGCACCGGCCAGGCATTTTCCTGGCTCTCGTGCGGGAATCCCGGCAGCCCAGCGCGAATCTGGCCCGGCATCTGCAGGAAGTCCTTGCGCAGCGGATAACCCGGGAAACCATCCCAGAGGAACATCCGCCGCAGATCGGGATGCCCCTCAAAGCGAATCCCGAACAGATCGTAGACCTCGCGCTCCTGCAGATGCGCTCCGTGGTAGACGCCGCTCAGCGACGGTAGCGACGGATCATCTCGGTCGGTGACACGCGCCTTGATCAAGATGATGTGATTGAGGTCGAGTGATTGCAGGTGATAGACGACCTCGAAGTAGCGCTCCTGATCGACGGCGGTCAGATTGCAGAGGAAGACCAAATCGCTCTGTTCGGCGTCGCGCAGCGTTTCGATCGCTTCGACCAGCTGGCCCGGCTCGAGGAACAGCACGCCGCCGTCGACGCAGGCTGCGCCAGGCGCGCTCGCGTTGACGATTTCTGCCGCTGCCGCCGGATCGTATTGCGTGGTCACTTCAGCGCCACTCCAACGCTTGCCGTCGCCATTCGTAGACCAGTCCCAGGAAGAGGACTGCGATGAAGATTAATGCCGCGACCAGCCCGGTGACGACCACCGAGTCCAACGCCACCGCTAGCGGGAAGAGGAAGATCACCTCGACGTCGAAGAGCACGAAGATCAGCGCGACCAGGTAGTAGCGGAAGTTGAACTGGACCCAGGTCGGACCCTCAGTCTCGACGCCGCACTCGTAGGTATCGGACTTGACCGCGTTGGGCAGCTTCGGCCGCAGACCGAACTTGAACATCGCCCACGAGGCGACCAACGGGATCGACGGGAACACGGCGGCAAAGATCAACAGGATGCCGAGATGCCCGTACTGCTCGAGGACATTATCCATCTGGAATCGACCTCGCTCTGGATCAAAGACCTGCCGACGGCGGCAAGTGACTCTGAGGGAGTATATGCATCAGCTCCGACTCACTCAATCACCGCGAGCGTTGGATATGCCGATCCGGCTGATCGGCGGCGCAGGAACGGACTGGTGATACCATAGGCTCGCCATCCCACACACTGGTTAGGCCTCCGCATGCTGATCGATCTTCACAACCACACGTGGCCACGCTCTCACGACTCGGTGCTCGATCCCAAGGACCTCGCCGTCCGCGCCAAAGCGGCCGGCCTTGACGCGATTTCCTTCACCGAGCACGACGCCCTCTGGCCGCACGATGAGGTGCAGAAGATCGCTGAGGAAGTCGGCATCATCATCATCCCCGGCTGTGAGGTCTCGACTGACCCTGGCCACATCCTGGCTTGGGGCATGGAGAAGTACGTCTTTGGCATGCACCGTGTGGAGCGGCTCGCGGAGCACGTTTACGAGCGCGGCGGCGCGCTCGTCTTCGCTCACCCCTACCGCCGGCAGATCGCCTGGAAAGACAACCCGGAGGACTGGGAAACCGCCGTCACGCGAGCGGCTGCCAACAGCGCCATGGATCATGTCATCGCACTGGAAATCCTCAACGGTCGCGGCAAAGAACGCGAGAACCGATTCTCCGCCGACCTCGCCGCCGCTTCTGGCATGAATGGCACCGCAGGCACCGACTCGCATGCCGTCCACGACATCGGCAAGGTCGCCACCTGGTTCGAGACGGACGCGATCGAGACCTGGCAAGACCTCGTCCGCGAACTGAAGACGGGCAACTTCTGCGCTGTGGATATGGAGACAGGTCAAGAATTCGCAGTGCCTTCGCGTCCGCCCAAGTTCAGGATTGTCGTAGCCACCGCCAGCGGCAGCTAGACTTCGATCAACCAGGCGACAACAACACGAAACGACCAAACCACAAGGAGGAGCCTGTATGGCAGACGACAAGTTCGAGTCGGTTGTCACCGACGAAATGCGCGCCATGATCGGCGTCAAGGGGCCGGAAACAATCGGTGAGCTGACCACCACCAGCGTGCGCATGTTCGCCCGCTCAGTCGGTTATGTCGACCCTGTCTTCTACGACGAAGCCGTCGCGCACGAGCGCGGTTACCGCAGCCTGCCAGCGCCTCCGGGATATCTGGGCACGCCGATCTTCAATCCGGCCGAGTCTGACCCCACCTTCGGCGGCCGTCGTGGGCAGGGCTTCCGCTCGCCCTATCCGCTGGTGCTCAACGGTGGCACCGACATCGAGTATACGGGCGTGCAGATTTGCGCCGGCGACACGCTCGCCTCAGCGACGGCGCTCGCCAGCCTGCAGGAGCGCTGGAGCGGCGCGCTGGGCGTGCCCATGCTGATCGCCGTTTCCGAGACCACGTACACCAACCAGCACGGACAGGTCGTCGCGATCTCCCGCGGCACCGGCATTTCCTACCCCAAGGCCGGCGACTAACCGACCAGAACGCCTAGACTGTCGCTCAAGTCAGAAGGAGACCAGACATGTCAGACGCAGTACCGGACCAGATTTATTTCGAGGACATCGAAGTCGGCGACAACATCCCCGAGCTCGAAAAGAACCCGACCAGCCAGCAGCTCGTCTACTGGGCCGCCGGCTCCGGCGACTTCTACCAGATTCATTACGACACACAGTACGCGCAGGACACCGGCCTCGACGACATCATCGTCCACGGCGCCCTTAAGCACGCCTTCCTTGGCGAGTTGCTCTGGCGCTTCGCCGGGCCCGAGGGCCAGGTCAAGCGCGTGCAGTGCTCCTACCGCGGCATGGACCCGGCTGCCCAAGGTCGTGAGTCGGCGCAGGAGAAGAAGTTCACCCTGCGCGGCACGGTCACACGCAAGTACACCGAGGGCGAGCGCAACATCGTTGAGCTCAATATCGAAGGCGTCCGCGCCGACGGTTCCGTCAGCACCCCGGGCACCGGCGTAGTGATCCTGCCCAGTCGCGGCTAAGCGCCCAAGCTCTTCACTGACCGATGCACAAGACACCACGCCCATGGGTGGGCGTGGTGTCTTGTCGGTACCCAGACCGATCGGGGGGCGTTCAGCCCTGGAAGTTGCGACGCTGGTAGTCCCGATCCCAGAACCACTCGCGCAGCACATGCATCTGATGGAAGCGGTGCGGTCCACGCCGCACCCGACCGCAGTCTCGGAATCCAGCCGCGGTAAACGCTCGTTGCGCTCGGACATTCCAGTCCAATGTGTGCAGATAAACCCGGGTGAGCGACGTATGGGTGAAGATGTGGTCCAAGAGCAGACCCACCGCCTCACGACCGAACCCACCGTTCCAACAGGTCCGATCACCAAGCAGGATGCCCAGCTCGGTCTCCCGACGCTGGAAGTCGGTGTTGTAATACATCACATTGCCGATGTGTCGGGGATCCTCAAGCGCCTCCACTGCGAATGTCGAACGATAGGTCGGCGTCGAACGTAACTGCCAAGAGTACTGGTTGCGATACTGCTCGTAGGTCAGAGGACTCACCGTCGCCGCGTCCAGCTCCGCCAACTCCACATCGGTGCGCCAGATCCAGTCCAGCCTGGCATCCTCAAGCCGCTTTCGACGCAGCAGCACCAGTTTTCCCTCAGCGACGACATCGGCCGGGCTCGTGACCACAGTGCGGCTCCCAAATCTGCTCGGCTTTGTAGCAGCTACCGCAGGATAGGACGCGGATCAGGCCTGTACAGGCCTGGCCCGACGATCCCGCAACGCAGCCGCAACCTCCAACAACGACGCCGTATTGCGATAACTGACCATCCGCATCGCGTCACCCAAACCCACCCAGCGCACGTCGATGTGCTCGTCGTCGTGGTCAGCGAACGAGCCACCGGTCGGTTGCATCAACCAGAAGTGGACAGCCTTGTCGATGCGAGCCTCCTCACCGCCAAACGAGTAGCGCATTACGCCGATTTTCTCGTCCAGCTGGACTTCAAGTCCCGTCTCTTCCGACACCTCGCGAAGCGCGGTCTCGTCCAGCTTCTCTCCGTTCTCCGGGGTGCCTTTGGGCAGCGACCAGCGGCGGGCCGGCGTCTGCACCAGTACGATTTCGACCTCTCCCTGCTGCGCCCGCTCACGCCAGACCACACCACCGGCGCTGACTGCTATCCCTTTGCGAATCGACTTTGGTGACCTGGTAGTTCGTCGGGTTCCCGTTGTCCGTCGGCGTTCGTTGCTGCTCCGCACGCGACAGTTCCTCCTACGCTCAATCAACGATTCTCAATCTATCAGAGCGATAGCCAATGCCCATGAATCCGCGTTGCCCGCTGTCGCTTCAGCACCTTATTCATCTCGCCAGCCAAACAGATCCTGATTCGGACCCAGGTCATTGAAATCATCCAGCCAGGTTGCTTCTTCCAGCGCCGACTGCGCGGTTGTCCGTACGGTTGGATCGGGATGGGTACGCAGCCGCTGAAGCTCTTCTACTGCTTCCTCGCCGCCGATCTCGCCCAGCGCTGCGACCGCTCCTCGGATCAGTTCCTCGGACGTATACGGATCATCGAACAATTCCAGCAGCATCGGCGCGCCATCTTCCGACCCGATCTCGCCAATTGCCTGGACCGCGGCGAGCCGTTCATCCTCGTCCTCGGCAACCAACGATCCCTCCAGTACCGCGAGCCAAGACACATCCGCGCTACGACCCATCGCCTGGATCGCTCCGAGATGCAGCGCGGCGGCATCACTCTCGAACGCCTCTTCGATCAGCTCCGACACCCAGTCCGCCGTCACCACGCCCACACCCGATACGGCCGAAGCGCGGATCTGCTCATCCTCGCGCACATCTTCGGCAATGAACCGCAAGGTCTCTACAACATCGTCGGCTGCTTCGCTCGACGCCCAGCCAAGCTCCAGGCGCATCGCGACCTCACCCAGTGCGACCACGGCTTCGCGGCGGACATCGACGTCTTCCTCTTCTGACCTGGCGACTGCCAACAGGGTCACTGTGGCTCCGGCGGTTTCACACGACGCCAGCCCGCTCACTGCGAGCGTGCGCACTGAGGCATCGTCGTCCGACATCATTGCCGCGAACAGGACGGTGAAATCGTACCCGCCAAATTCCGAGCTGACTCGATGCAGCCGCTCCAACAGGGCGAACCGGCCGACGGATTCCAACTCCGACAGCTGTTGCAGGACTAACTCTTGTGAATCGGACGACAGACGTGACACGGCATGCAGGTCTTCCGGTTCCAGCTCGAGCTGTCCCGATGAGATCGCCGCGACCACACGGCTCAGGCCATCAAGCGGATCGGCGACATCCTGGTAGTTGGCAGGTTCGCTCATGAGCCTTCCACGGTCGGCGCGCGTTCCATCAAGACCCGAATCGCCTCACGCGGCTCCAACCCGTCGAACAGCACCTGAGACACAACCTCGGCCACGGGCATGTCAACGTCCAGACCTTGTGCCACTTCGAGCGCCACGCGTGTCGTCTCGACGCCCTCGACCACGTGCGGGTTGTCCGCCATCGCATCTGACAACGTCATCCCGCTGCCGATCTTCTCTCCCAACGATCGATTTCGCGAGCGCGGACTGCTCGCCGTCGCCAGCAGATCACCAAGCCCGGCCAGACCGGCAAAGGTGGCAGGCGAGGCGCCCAGCGCGACACCCAATCGGGCGATCTCTGAAAGCCCGCGGGTCATCAACGCCGCGCGCGCGTTGTCGCCGACATCGAGTCCGCTCGCGATTCCTACCGCAATGGCGATGATGTTTTTCAACGCCCCGCCCAGCTCGACACCAATCACGTCTTCGTTCGCATACACCCGAAACGATGAGGAATTCAACGCTTGCTGTAGCCGCTCGCGACTGTCAACGTCGTCCGCCGCCACTACGGTGGTGGCTGGCAGACCGCGCGCCACTTCCCTGGCGATGTTCGGACCTGATATCGAGCCGACTCGCGCTTCGCGCCCCGCCAGGTTCAGTTCCTGGCTCAACACTTCCGTCATCCGCAGATGAGAGCCCTGCTCCAGACCCTTTGCCGC
>RKRS01000231.1 GCA_007571275.1 Dehalococcoidia bacterium | reverse complement strand
CGATCCGCGTATCCGCACATTCCTCTGCTGCGACATCGGCACATGGGGCGAAACCGACCTGCTGATGGAGGAACTGGAGCGTGGCGTCGCGCTGGGGGCTCGTGGAGTCAAGATGCACCCCGGGCTGGGTCGCTACTTCCCTGCCGATGAGCGAATGATGCCGCTCTACGCGCGACTGGAAGCGCTTGGTCTGCCGATCCTCAGCGACACCGGCGCGTTGCGCGGCGGTCCCGGTTCAGACGTCTATGGCATGCCTGACCACTTCATCCCCGTCTTCGAACGATTTCCCAAGTTACATTTCATCATGGCGCACATGCCCGGCGCGTATTGGGATCAGCGCCTCGAGATCGCCAGACGCTTCCCGCAGGTGCTCTTCGACACCGCCGGCGGCTTCAACGATGGCCACTTCACCTGCCGCGACGGTCGCCGCGCCTGCGCGCTCGAAGACGCCGCCCGTCTGATTCGAACCCTGGGCGTCGAACGGGTCCTGTTCGGTTCCGACGCGCCAGGCGCGGATCAGCGTCCGCAAGTGTTGCAGCTGCTGCGCAGTGGCCTGACCGATCATGAGCTGGACCTGATTCTGTCCAGCAACGCCCGACCATTGCTGGGGCTCAGCTGAGCAAGCCGGCACGCCCTAGACTCGGCGCATGAGCACCCAACCTGACCGCAGCGATCTACGCAATCTGCAGGACAAGACCGCCATCGTCGGTGTCGGCACGACCGAGTTTGGCGCGATCTACCGCGACCTCGATCCTGAACGCTCGGCCTATGAGCTGGGACTGATCGCCTTCCGTGAAGCGCTGAACGACGCCGGCCTGCGCCGCACCGAGGTCGATGGCGTGATCGTCTCCCGCCTGCCTCACTACGGTCGAATGTGTGAGATGATCGGCCTCCGACATCCACGCTTCGTCAACGTTTTACCGGGTGAGGGGCGCCAGTCGGGCATTGCCCTGCAGTACGCGGCGCTGGCGGTCGCCAATGGCATGGCCGACGTTGTCGCCTGTATCTACGGCAACAACGGACGCTCGGCCGGCGCGCGGTATGGCGGCGAGAATCGCGGCATCTCGACTCAGGCGATGTTCGAGGCTCCCTACGGGATGACCTCGCCCGGCGCGGTGACCTCGATGATGTTCCGCCGACACCAGTATCGCTACGGCACCACGACGGAGCCGCTCGGTCATCTGGCCATCTCCAACCGCGCCAACGCCGCGCTCAATCCCAACGCCGTGATGCAGCGACCGATCACGATGGATGACTACCACGGGGCGCGCTACATCGCCGAGCCGCTCTGCCTGTTCGACTACTGCCTGATCAACGACGGCGGCGTCTGCTTCATCGTCACCTCGGCCGAACGCGCCCGCGACCTCAAACACACGCCGGTCCTGATTCACGCCACATCGCAGGCGTCCGACATCACCCCCGTCTACGTCGCCGATGACTTCTGGCATGAGCCGATGTCACAGATCGCGGATGATCTGTTCGCCATCTCCGAGGCGCAGCGCGAGGACCTCGCCTTCGCTCAGCTATACGACAACTTCACGCCGACGATGTTGTTCACGCTCGAAGGCATGGGCTTCTGTGAACGCGGCGAGGGCGGCGACTGGATCACGCCGGAGCGGATCGGATTACACGGTGAACTGCCGCTCAACACCGGTGGCGGCCACACGAGCGAGTCCTACATGCAGGGTTGGGCGCTGCATGTCGAGGCCGTCCGCCAACTGCGACAAACTTGCGGCGAACGACAGGTCGACGATGCGCAATACGGCCTCTACGCCTGCGCCGCGCCGCTGGCCACCGGACACATTTTGAAGCGAGACGATCAATGACCGCTCAGACCGATGCACCGTCCGCAGCGCAGAGCTACGAGAAACCGCTACCACCGGTGATCGGCCTGACCAAGCCTTTCTGGGACGGCTGTCGCGAGGGCGTGCTGCAGATTCAGTTCTGCAACATCTGCGACCTGCCCTGGTTCCCGCCGGCCGAGGCCTGCCCGCGCTGTCTGCAGGACGACTGGGAATGGCGTCCGATCTCCGGTCAGGGAACGGTCTGGTCCTGGATCCGTATGTGGCAGAAGTACTTCCCTGGCTGGGCGCCCGACGAGTACCCCTACACCGTCGCGCTGATCAAGCTCGAAGAGGGCCCGTACATGTACTCAACACTGGTCGATATCGACGACCAGGACGTCAGCTGCGACCTGCCGGTCGCGGTCGATTTTCGGCAGGTCAACGACGAAATCACTCTCCCCGTCTTCCGCCCGGCTCGGAACCAACACTAATCATCAATGGTTGATGACCATTCGTCTGAAGCCGGATGGCCCGCGCGCGCCTTCGAGGAAGGAGTGCGTGATTACTTGTTGGTCGAAGCCCAAGTGCGGGTTCGAGAACAGCTTGCCCATATCAGTGCGCAGGATGTCAAGACTGCGGCTCTCTTCACGGCCAGCGTCGCATTGTTAACAGTCAGCGGGCTGCTTGGCGAGACACGGCTCGCCTTCACGTCGCCGGCCGTGTTGACGATCCTGGCTTTCTGCGCGTCACTGATCACGTGGTTTCTTCTTGGACTCGCGTATTGGACCCGTGAGGTCGGCGCTGGGGTGAACCTCGAGATCATTCGTGATCACTACGCTGGCGCTTCTGAACGAGAACTCCGAGATGTAGTGCTGGAGAGCGCAGTCGAAGATTTCACTCTCAATCAACAGACAATCGTCGCGGGCGCGGTCGAAGAACAAACCGAGCTACCTGCAATCGACATCCAGACAACCGAAGAAACACAATCAAGCGCCTCGAGTTTCAATGGTGCGAGGTAACGGCCGCCGAACCGAGGGAGACGGCCGCGCTTCCGGCTCCTCCTTTGCAGGTGTGGGAGCGTTCCGCTTGGCGTTGTCTGTGCGGTTCTTGGAGGAATCCATATTCTGCCTGGCAATCGCTGATGATCGCGGCAATGTGTCGATCACCTCGATCATATCGAGCGCAGTATCTGACTGAGTACCTCCTGCTGATGCTCGCCCAACCTCGGCGCGGGACGCCGAATCGATGCCGGCGTCCGTTCAAAATCCCACGGTGGCGCGACCTGCCGCAGCGCCGAGCCATCCGCCTGCTCGACATCGACCAACGCGCCCACCGCCTCGACCTGCGGATCCTGACTTAACCGCTCGTAGTCATGCATGGGAAACGCCCAACCGCCGTGCTGTTCAACAATCTCAATCACATGCGCGGCGTCGAAGTTCGTGAACCCGCGTTCCCATAACGGCTTCAACTCCGCCGCGTAGCGACCGGCTCCACCGGCGCCGTCAGTTCGCAATCGGTCAAAATCGGGATGCGTTCGCGCCCAAGCCATGTCCAGCGCATCAATCAGCGACTCAAACGCGTCGCCGCGTATCCGCGCCAGAGAGAAATAGATCGGCAAATCCCGGCACTGGTATCCATGATCAGGCGGCTTGACGTAGGAGTCGAGGTGGAAGCCCCACCACTCGTCGGGATTGGACAGCGCCACCCAGAGGGTGGAGCGCATCGCCAGCAGGCTGCCGAAGAGCGAAACCTCGATCCGTTGGCCGCCGCTCGGCGCAGTTGGCTCGGACTCATCACGCGCGTACAACGCCGCGCAGATCGCCTGGATCGCGTAGTTGGCGGCGTACATCGAACCGATATCGCCACCGTGTCTGACCGGCTCATCACCAATCACACCCAGTGAAGCGGTGGCCTCGCTCGCCAGCTGGGCGGCCAACTCCGAGCCTGGACGGTCTGACCACGGGCCAGATGGTCCAAATCCCGACATCACGCAGTAGACGAGACCCGGAGCATTCAGTGATTCCCATCTCAAGGCGTCGGGTAGTCCGAACTTGTCGACAATCGCGACATCGGCGCTGGTCAGTAACCGGCGAGCGACCTCGAGGTCGCGTTCCGCTGACCAGTCGAGCGCGAGGCCTCGCTTGTTGCGATTGAGCGCCTGGAACAGCGCCGAGGTCCCGCTCGCCGTCTGCGGAGCCCAAGCCCGCGCTCGGTCTCCCGAAGGCGACTCAATCTTGATCACGTCCGCGCCGGCGTCGCCCAGCGACATCGCGGTGTACGGTCCCGCGACGCCTTCGGCGATTTCAACAATGCGGTAGCCGTCCAGCGGACCAGGCACGTCAGTCGCCCACGATCGGCGTCGGCTGCTCCGCCAACGTCGACGCCGTGCGCTGCGTCAGTTCATCCAGGATGTCGCCAGTGTGCTCACCCGGCAACGGCGTCCCCAGCCAACGCGCTGGCGTGCGTGACAACTCCCACGGCGGCCCACCGGTCCAGACATCTCCCCAGCCGGAGGTGGTGACCTCGCGCAGGTAGCCGTTCTCGATCGCCTGCGCGTGATGCTGCAGCGACTCGAACGAGATCGGATAGCCGCAGGGAACATCGGCCGCAGACAGTCTCAGCATCCAGTACTGGCGCGGGCGTTGCGCGAAGGCGCGCTGCAAGATGGCCGCCAGTTCATCCCTGTGCGCGACGCGATCTAGATTGGTCGCAAACCGAGGATCAGACGCTAAGTCGCTCAGACTCTCCGCCTCCGACGCCTGCAACGCCTCGCACAATCGCAGCCACTCCGTTTCGCTGGTCGCGGCGACGCCGATCCAGTCGCCGCCCTGACAGCGAAACGCCTGATCGGGCGCGGCGGCGAATCCGGCCGAACCCAACGGCTGATGTTGGATGCCAGTGGCCAGAAATTCGGCGATCCGACCACTCTGCAGCGCCATGCCGGCTCGCAGCATGCCGACATGGATGCGTTGTCCCCGTCCCGTGCGCTTGCGAGCCAGCAGACCCATCAGTACCGCCTGCGCGGCGACGTTGCCCGTGCTGGCGTCCATCTGGGTGAAGTGTCGGTAGACCTCGGGGCGACCGTCACGTTTGCCGCTGACTGACCAGAAGCCCGTGAAGTACTGGCACTGGACATCGGCGCCTGGCTTGTCGTGCATTGGCCCGACCTCACCCCAACCAGTGATCGCGGTGTAGACGATGTTTGGATTGACTGCCGCGACCTGCTCATAGCCGACGCCCATGCGCTCAGCGGCGCCAGGACGCATGTTGATCATGAAGACATCGCAGGTCTGCAGCAGCTCGTAGGCTGTCTGTCGATCGGATGGAGACTTCAGGTCAAGGAACAGTCCGCGCTTGTTCATGTTCCAGGTGATGTAGCCGATCGAGGTGCCGTTGATGGCGGGCGGCACTCCCGCGCCGAGCGTACGCGGATCGACGCCGGGCTGCTCGATGTGAATAACATCGGCGCCCAATGCGCCCAGCTGCATCGACGCCCATGGTCCAACCATCCAGAGGGTCAAGTCGAACACGCGCACACCATCAAGTGGACCAGCCATCTTCGCCTCCAGCTGGCGGCATGATAGGCCAGCCAGACTGCCCCCTTCAGCCGCTACACGGGCAGCTCCCCCAGAAGGGGAGTTCGAAGGAAGGGGGCGAGGATCAACACGCTTCCCCCTCTGGGGGAAGTCGTCACGTAGTGACGGAAGGGGGGCGCTCCCACTCTCGCCTGCGGGAGGAGTCACAACCTGCCCCCTCAGCCGCTGCGCGGCAGCTCCCCAAAGGGGGATCCCGGAGGAGAGGGTGCGCGGATCGGAGTGCTCACCCTCTGGGGGAGCTGTCACGTAGTGACTGAGGGGGCTGCCGAGAGCATTCAAGGAGCTGCAAACTGGCCTCTAGCCACCGCCGCGTTGCGCCTTGAGCATGAACCGATCGATCAACGACTCCAATGCCTGCTCTGACTCGGCGATGAAAACGAAGAAGTGCTCGTCCATTTTGGTTGGCAACCGAGGGTGCATGGGTCGTTGCTCCGTGCGCCAGAGCACCGTCCAACCGTCTCCCGACATCGCGCCATCAGGGGAAACTACCGCATCAGGATCGGTAGGACCAGGACTGGGAGGCTCGATCTCGGATGCGCCGAGCTGCTCCAGATACTGACGCAGCAGCCAGATCGGAACTCCACGCAGCGTCAGTTCACGGACTGCTTGGGTCACCTGACATTTTCTTCGTGTTGCAGTGATGATCGGAGCACAATAACTCAGACGTACTGTATCGTTGCTCTTTATGAGCCTGGCCGTCGGCGGGTACGGAGGCTCTGTTCAGGAGGATACGATGAGCGAGCGTTCCTATTGGCAGCGGATGAACCGCAAACGGATGAGTCGGCGCGGCATTCTACGCGCCTCGGCTCGCGCTGGCGTCGGCGCAGCCGGGTTGGCGTTGGTCGGCTGTGGCGACGACGATGACGACGGTCAGGCCGTCACCCAAGTCCAGCAGCAACAGCAGCAGACCACGTCACAGGCTCAGCAGCAGGCGATGCAGCCGCAACAGCAGCAAGCCATGCAACAGCAAACTCAGCAGCAGGCTGATGCGCAGGCCATGCAGCAACAGACGCAGGAGCAAACCGCTGAGGATCAGGCCGAACAACAGGCCATGCAGCAGCAGGCGATGGTCGCCTCGACCAAGAAGTACGGCGGCTGGATCGTCGAGCAGTCGGCCAACGTCTACGAGACTTACGACGCCCAGCGCACCGTCGCGTCGCCCGTACTGCAGGTGCTCGCGCGGGTGCAGTCGAAGATTCTGCGCTTTGCCAACCCCGACACCGGCGACCTCGTCGGCGACCTCGCGGAAACCTGGGAGCTACCCGACTCGACCACCGTCGTGCTCAACCTGCGCGACGGCGTCAGCTGGCACGCCGAAGGCCCTGGCGCCAACCACCCGGCCGCCGCGGCCGGTCGCGCGCTGACCACCGAAGACATCGTCTGGAACATCGACCGTCAGCGCAACAAGCTGCTGACCAGCGGTGAAGAGGCTGGCAACTTCGGCCGCTCCGCCTACTGGGGAGGGGTCGCCTCAATTGACCAGGTCGACAACAGCGTCAGCCTGAACCTGGTCGAGCCCGACGCCACCTTCGTGCAGGGTTTCGCCAACGAGTTCAACCTGATCAACCAGCCCGAACTGGTCGGCGGCACCGAAGACCAGTACACCGAGGTCGACGCATCCAAGGTGATCGGCACCGGCCCCAACATCCTCACCCGCTGGGACCCGGGCGAGGGCATCTCGGCCGTCCAGAACCCCAACTTCTACGGCCTGCCCGACAAGCCCCATCTCGACGGCTGGGTCTGGGTACAGACCTTCCAGGACCCCAACGCCTACCGCATCGCGTTCGAGCAAAAGCAGGTCGACTCGATGACCGACCCAGACCCGAACACGATCCTGGCGATTCACGACGACCTGATCGACGAGACCTACCTCACCTACCAGGGCGTCGCCAACACTGTGGCGATCTTCACCCCCTCGAACAAAGCGCCCTGGAACGACCTGCGCCTGACCCGCGCCATCGACCTGGCAACCAACCGGCGTCAGCTGATCCAGCAGCTGCACAACGGACTCGGCAAGGTCTCCGGCCCGGTCTCCTGGATGCAGGAAGCCTGGGCCATCCCACAAGGGGATCTCGAAACGACACCGGGCTATCGAGTCGACAAGGACGCCGATATCGAAGAGGCGCGCGCGCTCTGGAACGCCGCCGGCGGACCCGAGCTGGGCCAGATCGACTGGGTCACTTCCGAGCTCTGGGCCTCTCGCGCCGCCTGGTCAGCGACGCCAGGCATCATCGCCGAGATGTTCAACCAGGCCTTCGACACCGACCAGTTCAACGGCATCACCAAGCCGTACCTGGAAATCATCCCGTCTTGGATTGCCAAGGACTTCGACCCGTTCTTCAGCTGGATTCCGAACATCGAAATCCCCGATGCGCGGGCCGACATGATCGGGGCGTTCACCACCGGCGCCGGCTCCAACTACTGGGACGTCTCCGACCCGTACATCGACGAGACGTTGGTCGCCGCCAAGCAGGAGCTCGACTACGAGACCGCCTACCAGATGGTGCGTGAGGTGCAGGAGTACGTCATGGAGCGCGGTCAGTTCGGTCGCAGCATCTGCTACAACTACATCTACCCGTGGATCGGCTACAACTACAACAAGATCGAGAAGAAGACGG
Organism: Dehalococcoidia bacterium; assembly: GCA_007571275.1. Lineage (GTDB taxonomy): Bacteria > Chloroflexota > Dehalococcoidia > Bin125 > Bin125 > Bin125. The sequence goes on along the minus strand of RKRS01000231.1, from coordinate 3,140 downwards.
ACGAAGAAGGCTGGAACTTCCTCGCTGTCAGCCTCCAGGCGATGGAGCATTACCTCGATCTCGATGACCCGTCGGCCGCGACGCGCGAGGCGCCCTCACCGGTTCCGCTCTGATCCAGCACGTCGGTCATCAGCCTCCGGCGAGCGCCTTTGGCGCCTGTCGGAGGCTGATGGCGATCCTCCAGCGCACCGAGCCAATCCGAACTGACATACTCAGCGAGGGAGCACAGGCGCGGCAATGCAGGCCTACATCATCCGCAGAGTGATCGGCGCTGTCTTCGTCGTCTTCCTGGTCGGCACGTTCTCGTTTTTCGCGATTCGCGTGCTGCCGGGCGACTTCGCCACCGCCTCGCTGGGCCTCGACGCAGGCAGCGCCTCAGCTGAGAACATCCAACAGCGCCGCGCCGACCTCGGTCTGGACAAACCCATCGGCGAGCAATACGCCGTCTGGCTCTGGGACACCGTCCGACTCGACCTGGGCGACTCCTTCCTCACCCAGAACACCGTCTGGTACGAGATCGGCCGCTCGCTGCCCTACTCGATCGAGCTCGGCGTGCTGATCATGATCGTCGGCTTTACCGTCGCCATCCCGGTTGGTCTGTTATCGGCGATCTTCCAGGACAAGCTCGCCGACTACACGTTGCGCGGCCTGGCCATCCTCGCGCTCGCCGCGCCCGTATTCTGGACCGCCGCGATCGCTTCCCTCGTCGTGTTGCAGTGGGACCTCTTCCTGATCGACGTGATCGGCCAGCCGCACCTCTGGGAAGACCCGGAGCGGGCGATCACCTGGTACCTGATCCCGATGTTCGCCGGCGGCTTCGCCGGCACCGCGACGACCATGCGCCTGCTGCGCTCGCAGATGCTCGAGGTGCTGCGCCAGGATTATGTCCGCACGGCCCGCGCCAAGGGGCTGCGCGAGTCGGTGGTGATCATCCGTCACGCGCTGCGCAACGCGCTCCTGCCGGTGCTCACCGTGATGGGCGTCACGATCGCCACGATCATCGGCTCACAGGTCATCCTCGAGAACATGTTCAACATCCCCGGCATCGGCAACAAGGTGCTGACCTCGCTGTTCGCTCGTGACAATCCCGTCTTCCAGTCAGTCGTGTTGATCATCGCCGTATTCACCGTGCTGACCAACCTCGTGGTCGACATCCTCTACGGGGTGATCGACCCGCGCATTCGGCTCTCGTAGGGAGGGCGGCCATGACTCAGACCCTCGACCCGACGGTCGTTCCCCTGCGAGATCCGACGCTGCTCGACCGCAGCAGGGGCGCCGCCCGTAGTCTGGCGCGCTTCATGCGCGGCAAGCCGTTGGGTGGCTCCGGTCTGATCGTGGTCGTCCTGTTCATCTTGGTCGCGCTGCTCGCGGGAGTCATTCAGCGACACGATCCCGACGAGATTTTCGAGACGCCCAATCCCGACTACAAGGCCAACCCGAGCACGCTCGAACTGGCGCGCAATCCCGACATCGGTTCGCCGGTCCTGGTCTCGCAGTTCGAAGAGCCAGGCGGCGACCATTGGTTTGGCACCGATAAATTCGGCCGCGACATCTGGTCGCAGGTCGTGCACGGCGCTCGGCTTAGCCTGATTGTCGGCTTGGGCGCGTCGGTCATCGCGGTGGTTGGGGGACTGATCATCGGCATGATCTCCGCCTACTACGCTGGAATCGTCGATTTGCTCATCCAGCGAATCGTCGACATGCTCCAGGCGATTCCTTTCCTGGTGCTGGTTCTGGTCTTCACCCAGATCACGGAACGGTCGGTGTTCAACGTCGTCTTATGGCTCGGCGTCGCGGGATTGGCGATCACAACGCGATTGATCCGTTCAGCCGTGTTCGCCGTGCGTGAGAGCGAGTTCGTCCTCGCGGCCCGTGTCGTTGGAGCAAGCGACCTACGGATCATGGTCCGCCACGTGCTGCCCAACGTCGTCGCGGTGCTGATCATCGCGTTCAGCATCGGTATCGGCGCTTACATCCTCGCCGAGGCCTCGATCTCCTTCCTCGGCGCGGGACCGCAGGGCATCCCCAGTTGGGGTCAAATGGTGCAGGCGGGGCGAGGCTCGCTCGACCTCCACCCGTGGCAGACGGTCTTCGCCGGCGGCGCAATCATGCTGATCGTGCTCGGCTTCAACCTGCTCGGTGACGCGCTGCGCGACGTACTCGATCCCCGCCTCCGAGGGGCCTGAGGCCGCGCACCGACATTCTTCACAACTCCGAGACATGCGATGATCACATGACCTAGCGCGTCTCGAGTTGCTCCAGGACACGGAACTCGGTGTATCCAGCAGGGAGACCGGCTGATTCCGCAGCTTCGGCCATCGCTTCCAGCGCATCGTTCCAGCCTTGTCGCCAACCCACGCGAAACTGCTGCCCGTAGATCGAGTCAGCGCCGACGCCCTCTCCGACAATCTCCGCTCCCATTTGCTGCACTTCGCCGTAGGGAACGCCATCGGCGTATCCGTCCGCTTCGATGTCTGCGTAGGCCTGGTCGTAGGCTCTCATCTCGGCCCGCCTCAGGTCGTCAGCGGTGCGCAGATTGAGTGGATCAAGCGCGGCGCCGATCAGCGCCGCAAACAGCACGCCCAGCACCACGGCGACCATCGTATGACGGCCGATCGGGTCATAGCCCCGACGCCACCACGACCGTTCCAGGTCTTCACGACCCCAACCCTCGAGTCGGGTGCGACGTTCGCTCATCGCCGTAACGCTTCCCACGATTCAAAGGCGGACTCGACTTCCAACTTGTTCCGCTTGGCGCGCGTTAGCGCCGTGGCGATTGCGTCATTCCAGGCGAAGTCGTAGGCCAGCTGATAGCCAACCGCAGGGTCGCCCGACTCCAGTAGCTCTGCCAGCTCGAGTTGGGCTAGGCCGGCGCCATCCAGACGGCCCCGCTCGAAACCGGCCTCGTAGCCATCGAGTCGACCTTCGCGCTCGCCGCGGACCTCCGCCTTGGCAATTTCCTCAACCGTTACCTGGTCGAGCACAGAGATCAGCCAGCCGATCGCGGCGGTGATGGCCAGCGTGGCGAGAAACGCAATCAGCGTCTGTCGGGGCAAGTCGTAGCGAAGTACGCGCATGCTGGCAGCGTATCCGCCGCCCACGCTAGGTTCTGTTCGCGTTACTCACGCGGTCTCTGGGTC
>RKRS01000013.1 GCA_007571275.1 Dehalococcoidia bacterium | reverse complement strand
TAGTTGACCATCAGATGCGCACGCTGGAGGTTGATGCCTTCACCGGCGGCGTCGGTGGCAAGGAGTATCCGCACCTCGGGGTCGTGGCGGAACGACTCCTGGGCCTTGAGCCGCTCTTCCCGCCTCATGCTTCCATGGATCACCACGACGGATTCCGGTCGCCCGAGTAACGTGGTGGTGCGGTCCTGAAGATAGCTGAGGGTGTCACGATGCTCGGTGAAGATGACGAGTTTCTGCCTGGGCGACGACTTGGGCTTGGGAATCTCCTGGGCGCCGTAGGGCACATCGGGTTCAGCAATCCGGCTGGTCAGACCGCCCGCGGCGAAGATTTCGTCCGGCAGGCTCGCAAGCTGACGCCATTTCGTGTCGGTGCCACTGCGCCTGACGGCGAGCGCCAAGCCCTCCAGTGATTTCAGCGTCTTGATTTCCGCTTTGAGCTCGGTGATGGAGCGGGCGGCTGTGGCTTGGTCGAGGATGTTCCCCTCGGCGGTCTCGACCTCGTTGTCCGGTGCTTCATCCAGATCCTCGATGGCTTCGGGGTCCAGCTCAGGCCCCGTGGGCTCAAAGGTGACCGCGGCCTGACCACCCCGCTGCAGGACCTCGAGCTCTCGGCAGCGGCTTTCAAGCCGCTCGCGCCGGCGCCGTAGCGATTGGTAAATGGCTTCCGGCGACGATGCCAAGCGACGCTGGAGGATCGTCAATGCGAAACCGACGGTTCCGACCCGCTTGTCGTTTTCGAGCGCCTCGGCCCGATTGAACTCCTCACGGACGTAGTCGGTGACTTCTTCGTAGAGTCGCGCCTCAGCATCCGAGAGCTTGAACGGAACCGTGTAGGCGATCCGCTCGGGAAAGAGTGGTTGACCGTCAAACCTGACCAAGCGTTCCTTGATCATGCGGCGCATCAGATCGTCCACCTCGACCTGATGCACGCCGTCGCGGAAGCGTCCCTCGAACCGGTCGCCGTCCAGCAGTGCGAGGAAGAGCTGAAAGTCGGCCTCTTTGCCGTTGTGCGGCGTGGCGGTCATGAGCAGGAAGTGTCGGGTCTGCTCCGATAACAGCTGGCCCAGTTGATAGCGCTTGGTGTACTTGACCTCGCCACCAAAGAAGGAAGCCGATAGCTTGTGCGCCTCGTCGCAGACGACCAGGTCCCAGTGGCACTCGGGCGAGCCCAGTTTGGCTTGCGCATCTTCATCGCGCGCCAGCTTGTCCAGGCGAGCGATGGCGAGGTCGGTCTCGATGAACCAGTTGCCAGTGCGCGTCGCCTCCAGCTGGTCGTTCGTGGCGATCTCGAACGGCAACTGGAACTTGTGCCAGAGCTCGTCTTGCCACTGCTCAACCAGGTTGCCCGGGCAGACGATCAGGCAGCGCTTGAGGTCACCCCGCGCGATCAGTTCCTTAATCAGCAAGCCAGCCATGATCGTCTTACCGGCGCCCGGATCGTCGGCCAGCAGGAAGCGGAGCGGTTGCCGGGGCAGCATCGCCTCATACACCGCCGTGATCTGGTGCGGCAACGGATCGATGTTCGAAGTATGGACGGCGAGCAACGGGTCGAAGAGGTGGGCCAGCTGAATGCGCTGCGCCTCGGATGCGAGACGGAACAGTGCCCCGTCTGCGTCGAAGCTCCAGAGCCGATCCGTGCGAACGACCTCGAGGGATTGCTCATCGGAGCGATAGAGCAGGACGTGGTCGGGGCGGCCGGAGGCATCCTTGAATGTGAGCTCGACTGCGTCAGAGCCATGCCACTGTGCATTGATGACCGTAACCGGCTCGTTGCCGACCACGCCGCGCGCCGTGACTGATGGCTTGAGGTCTTCCAACTGCGCCACGCTGATCCCCACCGTCAATTGAAGTCTGGGGAAACGTTACTGCAGTGTCATCGGGGTCAGGAATCACGACCTAGCGGGAGAGGTAACGACCGCTGAGCTTGCCGCAGGCGCTATGAGATCAATCACGGGGCGAATTCAGGCTGGGCATTTAGCAGCTCGTCCCAGAACTGTTCGCGCTCGAGCTGACTCAGCCCGACGTACAGGCTCAGATCGCCAACCTGCTCTAGGATGCTGCGCGACTCGACGTCGCTGATGCGCCAGAATTCGCCGTAGCGAGCGCGGTAGGCGGCAAATCCGTCTTCCCAGAACCGAACCACCACCAAGCCGCGGATCTCGATGGCCGGCCCGTCTAGCAGGCGCTGCCAGTATTGATCATGCTCGGGCTGCCCAGTTTGACGTACAGGCTCAGATCAACGCCGGGCAACGCTAGGATGCTCTGCTTATCGTCATCGCTCAACCACCAGTTGTAGCGCTGCCAGGCAGCGGCTTCGCCGTCGGCCCAAAGCACTTCGCCGGCCGCGCCGCCGAGTCTCTCGATCTTGGTGAGCCAACGCTCGACTCCATTTCAGAATGTGGCGATCTCGGCGTCTGTTCGTCCGTCTAGCTCAGCGGCGAGCGCCGCTCGGTCATCGTCGAGCTTGGCGGCGATCTCGGCGTCAGTCGCGGTGGGCCCGTCTACGGCGCGATAGTGCTCGGTCTTGTACATCCAGAAGGCCCGCTCGGTCGCGACCCAGCTCGGCTCGGGCTCGCGACAGGCGCTGACCGCGAGGCCCGCGGCGACGATGGCGCTGAGGATCAGGGCGGCCACACCACACCGCCATGCTCGCCGCTGGGAGCGGTTCTGAGCGGGCTGATTGGGCCCGCCCAGAGCGGGCGATCGGGGCTGAAGTTGTGCCTGCACTGGCCGCCGATCCGTTGCCATTGATCAGCAAATCACACTGAATCATGCCGGAATTTGGTATGCGCCCACCCAGACTGAGACCATGCCGCGCCCGTCAGCCGACACTCCGGCGCTCGCCGGGCTGATCACCCCGATTGCATTGCTCGCATACGCTTCGAGGCGTCCATAACGGGCGCAGCGTCAGCTGCTGATCCAGCGGCCGCGTCTGAGTCAGAGCACGAAAACAGACAGGTACAGATGGAGCCAATGGGGAGGTCACGGCCAAACGTGACCGTGACCTCCCCATCAGGACTCCTCTCTACCCGCCAGCGGCGACGCCAGCTTGCTGCTCCTGTTCCAGGGCCCACTGGAACAGGGAGGCCGAACCGGGCGGCGGGCTCTGCCGACGACGTCGCTTGCTCGGCTGGGCGGGCTGGTCGAGGAACTCGGCCCAGGAGAACTGCGTCTTCGGTTGCGCCTGCTGGCCCGTGTGATGGGTGCAAGGAACTAGCGGGTCGGATGACGCCCCGGTCGTGGCGACGACGGTAGCCGCGAGCGGTTCTGACTGCGGTTCGA
>RKRS01000014.1 GCA_007571275.1 Dehalococcoidia bacterium | reverse complement strand
CGACCACAAGAAGATCGGCATCATGTATCTGTGGACGGCTGGGGCGTTCGGCCTCGTTGGCATGGCGTTCTCCCTCGTCATGCGCACTGAGCTTGCCCAGACCGGCACCATCATCTCGGCGGAAACCTATAACTCGATCTTCACGATGCACGGCAGCGTGATGATCTTCCTCTTCCTCTTGCCGGTTGGCGCGGCCTTCATGAACTACTCGATGCCGCTGCAAATCGGCGCGCTCGATATGGCCTTCCCCCGTATCAACGCGCTCTCGTTCTGGATCTTCCTCTTTGGCGGGGTATTGCTCACACTCAGCTTCGCCGTTGAGGGCGGCACGGCCTCGGCGGGTTGGACCGCCTATCCGCCGGTCACCCTGGACACCGGTAACAATGCAGAACCGCCCGGCGCCGGGATGGACATGTGGTTAGTTGGCGTCATCCTGTTGGGTCAGGCGTCCATCTTCGGATCGGTGAACTTCTTGGTCACGATCTTCAAAATGCGCGCGCCCGGCATGACCATGTGGCGCTTGCCGCTGTTCACCTGGACCACGCTCGTCACCGGCCTGCTGATTCTGCTCTCGACCCCGGTGCTAGCCGCCGCCCTGGTGCTCGGCTTCATCGACCGCAATGGCGCTGGTGGCGCGTTCTTCGACCCGGCCGCCGGCGGACAGCCGCTGCTCTGGCAGAACCTCTTCTGGTTCTATTCACATCCAGCCGTCTACATCATGATCTTGCCTGCGATGGGTATCGTTTCCGACGTGTTCGGCGTCTTCACCCGTCGGCCGGTCTTTGGCTACCGCTCGATGGTGTTGGCGTTGGTCGGTATTGGTCTGCTCGGATTCATCGTCTGGGCGCATCACATGTTCACGACGGGCGGCGTCTTCCTGCCCTTCTTCATGGGCGCCACGTTCTTGATCGCGGTGCCGACCGGCGTCAAGATGTTCAACTGGATCGCGACCATGTGGCGCGGTTCGAACATCTTCCCGACGGCGATGCTGTTTAGCGTCGGATTCCTGATGCTCTTCCTGATTGGCGGCATCACCGGTGTGTTCCACGCCGCCGTCCCAGTTGACTTCGCCTTGCACGACACCTACTTCGTGGTCGGCCACTTCCACTACACGATGTCGATCGCCGCGACCTTCGGGTTCCTCGCCGGTTGCTACTACTGGTTCCCCAAGATGTTCGGCAAGTTCATGAACGAAGGTTTGGGCAAGCTGCACTTCTGGCTACTGTTCATCGGCGTCAACTTGGTCTTCTTCACCCAGCTGCTGCTCGGCCTCGACGGCATGCCTCGGCGGATCAACGACTACGTCGCCAACCCCGGCTGGGAGCTGATGAACATGCTGATCACCATCGGCGCCTTCGTTTCAGCTGCGGGCATGATGGTCTTCCTCTACAACGTCTTCTACTCGCTCAAGTGGGGCGAGCGGGCCAGCGCCGACCCGTGGGAAGGCACCACGCTGGAGTGGGCGACGACCTCACCACCGCCGCCGCACAACTTCGACTCGCTACCGGAGATCCGCTCCGAGCGGCCACTGTTCGACCTGCGTTTCGGTGAAAAACTGCAGGACGATCCGCACTACCACGTGAACAACGGACACAACGGAGGCGGCAGGTCCTCGTCCTCCGCGCGGGGGGAGAGCTAGTCATGGCAGCCAGCGCGATCCCGCATAAGCGGGTTCATCCCGTCCGCAGCTTCCTCGTCGGCGAGGAGCCGATGACGACCGGCCTGTGGGGCATCATCTTCTTCATCTTCTCCGAGATCATGTTCTTCGCCGGACTGATCGCGGCCATGCTCGCTTTGCACAGCGACACCCTCCTCTGGGAACCGACCAACGGCGCTCACCGACTCGAAGGCGGTGAGTGGCGGCCGATTCTCTTCACGATCCTGCTGGTCAGCACATCGATCCCGATGCAATTCGCCGCCTTCGCGATTCGCAAGGGCAACCGCAAGGCAATGCTGATCAATATGGGGATCGTGCTGGTGATCGGTATCGCATTCATGATCAACCAGTACTTCGAGTGGGAACACGCCGAGTTTGGCATCTCCGACGGTCCGTACGCCGCGACCTTCTACACCCTGACCGGCTTCCACGGCGCACACGTGATCGGTGGGCTGGTCTTCATCTTCGCCCAGTGGTTACGCGGATTGCTGGGACACTTCGACGCCAAGCGCAACACGGCGGTTGAGGCCGCAACGCTGTACTGGCACTTCGTGGGCTTCGTATGGCTGTTGGTCATCTTCCCCCTCGTCTTCTTCCTCAGCTGACCCGGCCGCGGCGGTGATCAGCAGACCGCGAGCGCTGGCCGCGCTTTTCCTGGTCGCCTGCGCGTTCGTTGTGGCGCTCGCGCCCTCGATGGCATTTGCCCACGACGGCCGCTACGCCGAGTCCGGCGAGCTGCTCACCGCGCTCGGAGTCTGGAGCATCGACGGGCCAGGCCTGGCCGTCGTGCTGATCGTCGGTGGGCTGTACGCGTGGGGCTATTACCGTCTGCGGCGGGATTCGCCAAACTTCCACTTCCCGCGCTGGCATGCCTGGTGTTTCGCGGCTGGTTGGCTGATCATGCTGATCGGTCTGATGTCGCCCGTCGACAGCTATTCCGACGATCTCTTCTGGGTGCACATGATCCAGCACGTGATGATCACGATGCTGGTCGCCCCGCTGATGCTGCTTGGCGCGCCGGCGACGTTGGCGCTTCGCGCGGCGTCTCCTCGGGTCCGAGCGACATACCTCGTTCCATTCCTCAATTCTCGCCTGGTCAGGGCGCTCACCTGGCCGCCGTCGGCGATTGTTCTGTACATCGCGAGCGTCTGGAGCTGGCATTGGCCTGACGCCTACGACGCGGCCATCGCATCGGAAACGGTGCATTTCGTTGAGCATGGCACGTTCTTGTTCGGCGCCATGCTCCTCTGGTGGCTGGTGATTGGCGTGGATGCAACCCGGCTGCGACCTCACCACGTCTGGCGTTGCGCCTTGTTGGTGGTCGCCATCCTGCAAAACATCGCGCTGGGTTTGATTCTGATCAACGTCGGCGAAGCGGTATACGACACCTACGCCACCGCCGCAGCGGTGCGCGAATGGGGGCCGGACGCATTGCTCGATCAACGAATCGGCGCGGGGATCATGTGGGTTCCGGGCTCCATGATGTTTGCCCTGGCGATCATCATCACGGTCTATTACTGGGCCGAGCGTGAGGGGTTCAAGGACCGCCGCAATGACACGGTCCGCGATATGCAGATCCGCGTGCACGGCGAAATTCCCACACTCGGTCGACGTCCTGGTGAGCAGTGA
>RKRS01000265.1 GCA_007571275.1 Dehalococcoidia bacterium | reverse complement strand
GCGTAGCTGAGGTTGCCGCGCACGTACTTGGGCAGGTCATCCCAGGTCGAGGCGTGCGCCATCTCGGCCGCCACCTCGAAGTTGACCGCGTCGGCCATTTTGTCCCACTCGCCCTTGAGCGAGAGCTCGTGCAGCTGCATGCCCAGCGATTCCATCCCGTGCGCGCGGAAGATGCTGTGGTAGCTGCGCGTCGACCCGTAGAACGAGATCGCGCGGCGCAAGCCGTTGATCGACTGCTCGACCTCAGATTCGGTTTCGCCGAAGGCCATGAAGCCGCCGACGCCGAGGTCGATCTCCTCGAAGTTGCGCCCGGCGCGCTCGGCGCCTTTCTTGACGGCGGGGATGACGGTTTCCATCATCACCTTGTGGGTCATGAAGCCGTGCGGACGCAGACCGTCGGCGCAAGCCCCGGCGACCTGTGCCATCAACGGGCCGACGTTGGCCAACGAGATCTTGGGCGGGTCGTACTCGATCGGTCCCGGATCGAACATCGGCGTCATCAGCGTGTAGGTGTAGTTGTCGGAGATGAACTCGGGGCGCTCGCCCGTCTGCCAGGAGTGCCAGACGGCGCGCATCATGTTGATGTAGTCCTCCATCCGCTTGGCGGGCGGCGACCAGCTGCCACCGAAACGGCGAATGTTGTGACCCTTGACCTGCGAGCCGAGCCCCAGGTTGATGCGGCCCTTGGACAGCTCCTGCAGGTCCCAGGCGGCCTGCGCCATGATCATCGGCGTGCGCGGGAAGGCGATGGTCACGGACGACGAGATCTCAACCCGCTCGGTGTGCTCTGCCGCGATCATCATCTGGAACAGTGAGTTGTGCTTGGTCTCGGGGACGACGATGGAATCGAAGCCGCGCGCCTCGAGGGCTTGCACCTGTTCCTTGATCCCGCCGAGCCAGCCGCCGCCGAATCCCGTTTCGATTTTCATGGTTGTCGAGCCTTTCTTGTGTTCCCTCGAAGTCTATCCGCGAACCTAGCCGCCAGTCCGGGAGAGCTCGCGGGGGGCGAGCGAGGCCCAGAAGTCGCGTTCCTCGTCGCCTGGCGCGTTGACGATCTGACACTCGTGATTCAGCGTCATCACGGCGCGGTCGTTGGCGCCGTAAGTCGGCCACTCGGGCAAGCGCTCGTTGTTGGGATTGCCGGTTCTGGCGAAGGACAGATAGGTCTGCATCATCGTCTCGGAGAGCGAGGCCAGCTCGGGCGAAGCCTCGCCGCAGAATCGCTTCATATTCTCCGCCTCATACGTTCCCCAGATGAAGGGAATGTCGAGCGAGTGACAGCTGCCCAGCCGGCCGTCGTAGGCAGGCGAGGGATAGTCGAAGCGGTAACTCCAGACCTCTTCCGTATGCCGACGCTGCGCCTCGGCGGTTCTGACCGCCGGGATGCGGAACATCGAGTCGGTCATGATCGCGTTCCAGACCGATGTGTTGTCGGTTGGCTCGCCACGAGCGTTCCGTGCTCGTTGATAGCGGTCAATGCCTTCAGCTGCGCGCATCCCGCCGAACGGCGCCGTGGCGGCGGCGAGCAGGTCGTTGTCGGACATTTCCCGCGCAGCCTGCGCTGCGGCGGTAAAGAGATTGAACTCATCTTTGGTGTGGCCGATCAGCAGTGGCATCCCCTTGGTCTGAATGCCGGCCCCGATCCGAGCTTCAGCGTCCAGCCCGAGCGAGTAGCCGTCGGCGACTGGTCCGAATCGCGCGCCACCGAAGCCGCCGCCGGTGAGTTCGGCCTGGTAATCGAGCAGCTCATCGGCGTCGACGCGACGCATGCGCTCAGGATCATCCCAACCGCCGAAGCGGAGGAAGAATCTGTCGGCGACGGCGCGCGCCTCCACTTTGGTGATGGTGTAGATCAGCGAGCCACTCATCGGGATCGCTTTGTCGAATGCGCCGGTCGCGGCCGGCATCGCCATCAGATGGGCGATGTCGAAGCCGCCGGCCGATTGCCCAAAGACCGTGACATTGCTGGGGTCGCCGCCGAAGGCGGCGATCTCGCGTCGCACCCAGAACAGCGCAGCGGTCTGGTCGAGTAATCCTTCGTTGCCGTAGGCGCCGAGGATTGGCGCGTGCATCCAGCCGAACACTCCGAGTCGGTAGTTCAACGTGACGACCACGACATCGCCCGTCAGCGCGAGTCGCTTGCCATCGATGCGCGGCTGGGTGCCGGATCCAACCGTGTTGCCGCCGCCATGGATCCAGACCATCACCGGTCGCTTGCGGTCGTCGCACGCTGGCGTCCAGATGTTGAGATAGAGACAATCCTCAGACTGCGTCTGGGCTGGAATGCCGATCAGGTCGCCAACGTCGCCGGCGAGCTGACGCTGCATCGCCGAGGCGGAAAACTCGGTCGCATCGCGCACGCCGTCCCAGGGATCGAGAGGCTCGGGCGGACGCCAACGCAGATCGCCAACTGGCGGCTGCGCGAAGGGAACGCCACGGAAGACGAGGCAACCGTCGTCCTCGGCGCCCTGCAGTTTGCCCAACGATGTGCTGACTTGCGGCGGCATGGTCTGCCCCTAGCGACTGACTGGCTCTACTGATCGGAGTTGACCCGATGGTAACGGGAGCCGAATGCGGCTCAGCGGAACGCGTCGTGGCCATACCGACGCTCTGGTTGCAATTGCGCTCAACCAACGCAGACGATCGTGCGTCCGTTCCGATCCTGCAGCGCGCGAGCGTTGGGCCCGTTGGTCAGAGCTTGCAACCGCTCCAGCTGATCCTGCGAGATACTCCGCGTCGCTCTGCTCACGTACCACTGCACCGGCTCGCTGTATGGCGGCGCCGTGAGCGAGCCGATGTAGTGATAGCAGCCATCAGATTGAGGCGCATAGTCGGCGGCCAGGAGCGTGATGTCGCTCCGCAGATCCTGGCCGAAGGGCGGAGTCTGTTGGATGAGCCGCTCGATGGCCTCGTCGGGCGCATCGAGGCGATAGAGGATTCCCACGACGAGCAGCGCCCGGCGATCGTTCTGGTGTACGAGGTGAAGCTCCATCACGAACTCATCGCCGTCGATCGTGTGCTCGGCCGGGGTATGCCAGTGGAACTGGAGAAGCTCGAACCGCTCCTCCGCGATGAACAACTGATTGTCTGGATTGAAATGGACGATCGGCGCGACCTGCTGGTGCTCAATCAGGACGGCGGCGCCGCCGTATTCGAAGCGCGGCGATGGTGAATCAGCCTCCACATAATCGCTGAGGTCGATCGGCGATTGGCCCTGACCCATGATGTCCCCTGACGCCATCGTGAACCGACCTCATCCTCCGCTGATTCTCCTGCAGACGGCAGTAGATTAACT
>RKRS01000180.1 GCA_007571275.1 Dehalococcoidia bacterium | reverse complement strand
CGTCCACACCGACGGCGGCTCGCGGGCCATCCCGCGTCTGAGGCGATGGTCCTGAAGCAGCCGGTCGGCTCGCGCGGAGAGTTTGCCCCGCCTCTGGCGCCGAACTGTCTGCCCGACCTCAATCTGCACGCCAACGGCGGCTCCCGGGCCATCCCACGCATTCGCCGCTAGGATCCGCGTCGACGGACCGAATCGGTCAGTCGCTTTGGCTGATGGGGAAGCGGAGCTCGAAGGTTCTTGATTTCATCCAGTTTGGTGGGCCCTCTGGGACTCGAACCCAGGACCTTCGGATTAAAAGTCCGCTGCTCTGGCCAACTGAGCTAAGGGCCCAGAGTCAGTTTAGAGGGGCCTGGCGGGCGCGCCTCGATAGATCGCTACTCTGCCAGCTGAATGTATCCAACTTGGTCGGGAGAACGTCATGTCAGAACCGCTCAAGGTCGGGCTGATTGGTACCGGCTCGATCTCACGCCAACACCTGCCTGGTTATCAGCTGAGGCCTGACGAAGTCCAATTGAGCGCGGTCTGCGACCTGCGGGAAGACGCAGCGCGGGCGTTCGCGGCCGAGGCGGGCGTGAATGAGGTCTATACCGACGCCCGGGCGATGCTCGAACAGTCGGATGTGGACGCCGTCGATATCTGCACGATTCACGATACCCACGCCGAGCTGGCGATCGCCGCGGCGCAGGCAGGCAAGCACGTGCTCCTGGAAAAACCGATGGCGATCTCGCTTGACGAGTGTCGCGCCATCCTCGAAGCGACCGACCAGGCCGGCGTGACCTTCATGGTCGCTCAACATTTGCGCCATGTGCCCAGTTACATGGCGCTACGGCAGTGCGTCCGGGCGGGAGAACTGGGCCGCATCTGGGCCGCTCGATGCGACACGTTCCTGACTGCGGCGCTCGACGATGGACGCCAGCCGATTGCGCCACGCAGCGGCTGGTGGGGATTCGACGGCAAGCGCGGTGGCGGCGGCGTGGTCACGATGCTGTCGGTGCATCACCTTGATCTGATGCGTTATTTCGTTGGCGAGGTCGCACGGGTCGATGCGCGCGCCTGGCGTGGGCATCCAAGCTTTACCAACGAAGCGGAAGATCGCGCTGTCGCCACGCTCGAGTTCAGCAACGGCGCGATCGGTCATCTCACCGCCAGTTTCAGCAGCCGCGCGCCGTGGTCCTTCCAAATCATGCTGATGGGCGAGCACGGCGCCGCCTGGACACCGCCACCTGACAACCCGTCGCCGCTCATGGCTCACCGTGCGCCTGCCGTGATCGCCAGCGTTGAACGAGACGGCCCGGATGGGTTCCAGGGCGCTCAGAGCTTTCAGCCGCTCGAGACAGACACATTCAACCTGCCGAGCGCCGATCCGTACATCAACGAGATCCAGCACTTCGCCCGCTGTTGCGCAGACGGCGGCGAGCCGATCAGCAGCGGGCGCGACAACATCGAAACAATGAAGATCGTGTTCGGGGTGTATGAGTCAGCCCGCTCCGGCACACCGGTGGAGCTGAGCCAGCTGTAAGACGCGCGGCTGGCTCTCCGCGTCGATGGAGCGACGCTCAGCTGGTGTGTTCGAGGATCGCGGGGATGACCGTGTCCCAGACGGGGCGGGGTAACTCATGGCCGACGCCGTCCATGGTCAGCATCTTGGCGCCCGGGACGGCGGCGTGGAGCGCCTGGCCGTGATCGTACGGCAGGATCGGATCGTCGTTGCCGTGAATCACGAGCGTAGGCGTATCGAGGTCTGTCAGTCGGTGTGACCAGGGTTCCGACTGGGCGATGGCGGGGCCATGGTTGAAGCTGCTGACGTAACTGATTGAGCGGTCATAGTCGGCGGCGAAGAAGTCTTCGCCCAGCGAGCCGTCATCCGGGTACTTCGATCCGGCCAACGCGCGGGACATCCGCACCTGAACAGCGATCACCGTGTCGCGGTCGCTCCAGTCGAGATTTGCCATGGAGGCGATCGCTTCGAGGATTTCGGCGGACGGCGGCGACAGCGTCTGCTCGTGGCCGCCGCTGTCGAATGCGTCAGACGCTTCCAGCGTCGCGCCAGGATTGGGCGTCGACATGATCGGCGTCAGAGTGAGCACGCGCTCGGGGTGATTGAGGCCGATCAGCTGGGTGATCATCCCGCCCATCGACGCGCCGGCGATGTGCGCTTTCTCGATGCCGTAGGCGTCCAGCACGGCAACGCCATCAGCGGCCATGTCGGCGAGCGTGTAGTTAGGCTCGCCCGGCGGATAGCAGGTCGTGCGGCCGGTGTCCCGGTTGTCGTAGCGGATCACGAAGCGTCCACCGTCGGCGAGTTGGCTGCAGAGGTCGACTTCCCAGCGCAGCATCGAGGCGCCGGCGCCCATCACCAGCAAGATGCAGGGGTCGTTCGGGTCGCCGAATGCATCGGTGCAGATTTCAATCCCGTTGCCCTCGATGATTCGCTCGGGGTGATGAGTCGCCATGTTCGTTTCCTGATCTGTGCTGCATTACAACCGCAGCGATGTGTATCACTTCGCTGCTGAAGCTAGCAGTATGTCAATCGGTTAGTGCGACTAGGCTGGCAGCCAATGCGCGAGCTCGCCGTTCTCAGTTTCGTCACGCTGGATGGCGTGATGCAGAGTCCAACCAGCCCGGAGGAGGATCCGTCGGGTGGATTCACGCAGGGCGGTTGGGCTACGCCGTATTGGGAGCAGGTCATGCCGCAGGTCTTCGCCGAGGCCATGTCCGAGCCGTACGACCTCCTGTTTGGCCGCCAGACCTACGACGTGTTCAGCGCGCACTGGCCACACATGCCTGATAGTGATCCGGTTGCGGCGCGGCTCAACAGCGCGCGTAAGTACGTCGTCACGAACTCGGCCACGCATCCGCTGCACTGGCGGCGCTCCATACGCATCAGCGGGGATATCGCTTCGCGGATCGCCGCGTTCAAAGCGGCGGACGGTCCATTGTTGCAGGTGCATGGCAGTTGCCAGTTGATCCAGACGTTGCTGCAACACGACCTAATCGATGAGCTTCGTCTGTGGACGTTCCCGGTGTCGGTTGGCGGCGGCAAACGGCTCTTCGGCGACGGCCTGGCGCCTGTGGCGCTAAAGCTGATCAGAGCCGACGCCACAACGAACGGCGTCGTGATGTCGATCTATCGGCGTCGCACCTGAGCGAGAATGCCGGGACGAGGTTGCGCCGTCAGTGTTACTGCAGCGCTCCCGATGCGACCAGCTCGACGATGCGTTCGTCGGAGTAGCCGAGCAGTTGGCGCAGAACGACGTCGTTATCGGCGCCCATCATCGGCGCCACCTGCGGAGCTCTGGCAGGCGTGCGGCTCAGGATGACACGCGCGCCCTCGACCACCGACTTGACCTGGGTCGGATGCTGCAGCTCGGCGAAGTGGTTGCGGTGCTGCAACTGTGGGTCGGCGGCGCAATCGGCTGAGTCCTGGACCGCGTGAGCGGGTACGCCGACAGCTTGCAGCGTTTCCGTCGCCTCGGCAGCTGAACGCGCCGCCGTCCACTCTTCCAGCGCCTGACCGTTTAGCACCGATTCGAGCGCCTCGCGTTCTGCGTCGGTGCGGCAGGCGATGGCGACCCAGCGATCCTCGCCCCCGGCGGGGAATACGCCGTGCGGCGACATGTACGGATCGTCATTGCCGTTGGACTGCCACTTCTCGCCGGTCGTGTGGTACTGCAACAAGGCGGGAGTGAGGAAGTGGATCGCGGCCTCCATCTGCGAGACGTCGATGTACTGACCACGCCCGGTGCGATCGCGGACATCGAGCGCCGCCAGCAGAGCGGCCGAAGCGAAACGCGGAGCGACGTAGTCGGTGTATGCGCCGAAGGGACCGGCCGGCGAGCGGTCGGGCCAACCGCACAACGGTGTGAACCCGGCAAAGGCCGCGGCGAGGTTGCCAAATCCGGCGAACTCGGACAGGGGGCCGCTCTGACCCATCAAACAGGACGACATCATGATCGCGCGCGGGTTGATCTCATGGATGGCGTCCCAGGTCAGGTTCCAGCCGCGCATCGCTCTGGGCGTGAAGGACTCGGTGATCACGTCGGCCCAGCGGACGAGGTCGAGGATCAGTTCGCGGCCAGCAGGATTGGCCGGGTCCACCGTGATCATTCGCTTGTTGGCGTTCATGTTGTGGAACATCGCCGAACCTTCGGACTGCGTCGGGTCGTCGTCGATAAACGGCTGCAGCGTTCGCGCCGTGTCGATGCGGACACTGGACTCGACGCGCACGGTATCGATCCCGAAGTCTGCCAACACTCGAGTCCCGGCCGGTCCGGCCATGACCCACATCAGGTCAAGCATCTTCAGATCGGAGAGCGGCGGCGGGCCTGAATCAATGCTGTCTGTTGTCTGTGCAGTGGCTGCGGGACGGGGCTCAGCCAATACTTCGTCGGTGTGCTCGCCGAGCATCGGCGCTGCCCCGCCGTACTCGATCGGTGTTTCCGAAAGTCGCGCAAAGGGGCCAGGGAACTTCAGCGTCTGGCCGTTGCGCTCGATCTCGCGCCAGTAGGAGCGAGCGGCGAGGTGGGCGTTGGCGTCGAGGTCATCAACCGTGGAGACGGGCACGAGCAACAGGCGTCGCTGTTGGGCGGCTTCGAACAGCTCCGCCTTGGTTTTGTCGGCGCAGAGCGCTCCGACCACCTCGCAGCAGCGCAGATACTCCGTGATTGGCTCCTGGCCGGAGAGCAGCAGATTCGTGTAGTTGAGCCAGTCTTTCTCACGGGTCGCCTGGTCGCAGTATCCCTCCTCGAGCGCATACTGCATGAGCCGATCGGTGAACGGGCCAATGGCGGCGCCGAACAGGTAGGTGATTGCTACATGGCCATCTTTGCAGGGCCAGAACAGCTGCACCTCGAGTGGGCCAAGGCGGATGCCTTTGGCCGACCGCTCAAACATGGCGGCGTTGTTGGGCGCGCAGAGGATGCCTGACTGCGTCGCCTGCGCGTAGGCGGCCTGCGCGGATATGTCGATGAACTGTCCCAGTCCCGAGCGCTTGCGCTCGTGCAGCGCCGCCAGGACGCCGACAGCGGCCTCAGCTCCGGCGTGCAGCCCGGTCTGAGGCAGGCCGACACGGAGCGGCGGTCGGTCGGAGTCGCCGCTTTGCGTCATCGGCCCGGCTGCGGCGGCCACGGTCAGATCGGTCGCCGCCCAGTTTGCCTTCGGGCCACTGGAACCGAACGGGGTGATCGCGGCGTAGACCAATCCAGGGTTGATCGCCGAGAGAGCTTCGTAGCCGAGGCCACGGGCGTTCATCGCGCCAACATCCGCGGATTCGATGACCACGTCGGCAGTGCGCGCCAGCTCGGTGAACTGTGCGCGCCCCGTTTCCGAGTGCAGGTCGATGACGACAGAGCGTTTGCCGCGGGCGTACGACTGCCAGATCAGCGAATCCTCCAGCCCGCCCGTATCGGAGCCATCGGAGAATGGTCCACGCTGACGGGCGGGGTTGCCTTCAGGAGGTTCGATGGCAATCACGTCGGCGCCCAGATCGGCCAGGATCATCCCGGCGATATGGCCGCGGTCGTCTGTCAAATCCAGGACTCTGATGTGTCCCAACATGTTGACCTCCGCTTGCTGTTCCTCGCGTACGACCTTGTCTGGAGGATCGTAGCGAAGCGGGCGGGGCGGAAGATTCAGGACGCCCAGACAGCGGTCAGCAATGGCACGGCCGCTTCACAGACCGACTGCTCAGCTGCGTTGAACGCGCCGCGCAGATCGCCAGGCCGATCCTGGAGCCACGCGGCCATGCCACTTGCCGCGGCCTGATGCAGCGCCGTGCCGACGTTGATCTTCGCCACTCCGAGTTCGACAGCCTGACCCAATTCTTGGCCCGACAGTCCGCTGGCGCCGTGTAGCACCAGCGGTACCGAGACAGATTCGCGGAGGGCGCGGAGTCGCTCGACCTGTAGTCCGCCGACGGCCGGGCCGCCGTGTGTATTGCCGACTGCGACCGCTAACCAGTCGACGCCGGTGGCGCTGACAAATCGCGCCGCTTCATCGGGATCGGTCCAGGACGCTTCGCCGATGGTGACGCCAGCCTCATTCCCGGCAACATGGCCCAACTCCGCTTCGAGCGGCAGATTCGACCAGGAGACCAGCCCCCTGGCCGACTGCGCGAGCGTCAGATGCTGGTTGAACGGGAGCGTGGAACCGTCGATCATGACCGAGCTGAAGCCGGCGTTGATTGCCTCGGCAAGCTCATCCAGCGTGTCGGCGTGATCCAGGTGCAGGGCAATCTCCGCCTCGGACTCCGTCGCGATGGATCTGACGATCAGGGCCGCGACGCTGGTACCGCCAATCAGGGAGAGACCGGAACGGTTGAACTGGATCAAGACCGGGCGGTTGGCCGTCTCTGCAGCCCGCACCACGCCTCTGACCATCTGAATGCTTGAGACATTGGCTCCGATCACGGCGGAACCCTGGTCATGCGCTTGTGCGATGATTGCACGTGGATCAGCGAGCGGCATGTGCGCAGTGTCCCACACCCGCGCTCCCGCTCCTGCGTGGCTGAGTAGGCTCGGTAAGCGACGCAGCGGGAAAGTGCTCTGGTGAACCGTCCGAGCGACCAAGACAGCCTCAATTCGCTAGACGACGATCAATTGGTCGTCATCTCGCTCGATGGCCGCCTGGACGCGTTCAACGTCCTCGTCCTGCGGCATCAGTCCAAGGTGCGCGCGACCTGTCGTGGGATCGTCGGCATGGCCGAAGCGGACGACCTCACGCAGGAAGCGTTCATCAAGGCCTGGGACCGGCTGAGCACCTACAGGCAGCGCGGCAAGTTCGCAGCCTGGCTCGGCGTGATCGCTCGGCGCAGCTGCTTTGACTATCTGAGACAGCGACAGCGACGACCAACCACGTCACTCGATCGGCTGACCGAGGCGATGGGCGATCAATTCGCCCCAGAGTCAGGAGAGCGTTCGCTCGATGAACACCTGCTCAACCTCGAACTCAGCGGCTCCTTGCGTGAGGCGCTCGAGTCATTGCCGGAAGAGCAACGACGCGCGGTGTTCTATCGAGACGTCGCCGATATGGAATATCGGGAAATCGTCGATGCGACGGGCTGGTCGATGGGTACAGTGAAATCGCGCATCAGTCGCGGCCGTTCGGCGATGAGGGATTTCCTCAAGGCGCGTCAGGCAATGGAGCGTTCTCGTGCAGATCGTTGAAGTCACAATGGGACCGGGAACCATTTGCCCGCGGGGAGCGTCTAAATTTATAGACGAGCAGACCGCACGGCAGCGAACTGTCCTCAGCGGGGAAGTGGATTTGTGAGCTGGTCAGCGATGAGATGGCGTCTGATCTCTTCGATCCTGCTACGCCGTGGCGACTGGCGCGAAGACGTTTCAGCGTACATGGATGATGAACTGTCGCCCCGCGAGCGGGCACGGGTTGAGGCTCGGCTCGCCGAGTCGGAAGAGATGCGAGAGTACCTCGCTGATCTCGAGGACATGCGGTCAGTGCTGCGAAGCTTCGAGCCGGCGCACAGCGCCGCGCCGTTCCAGCTCACGCCCGAGATGCTGAACAGTCCGACACGCGTGTTGGCGCCGCCGTCAAGCACGGCGCGAGCCCTGCGCTGGTCGGTGTCGACGGCCGCGGTTGGAGTGGCGACGTTCGCTGCGGTCATGGTCTTCGACGCGGTGGATTCTCCGACAGTTCAATTCACCACCACGTCAGCCGGCGAACAGCCGTCCTCGGTCCCGACCGTCGCGGTCGTGACCGAGGAGATCGAGATTCAAGACCAGTCACAGCCTGCATCCGATTCCAGCGCCGCGCAGCAATCGGGCCGGCCGGAGTCGGCAGCGGCGCCAACGGAGGAAGAAGCGGCAGAGGAAGCGCCAAGGGTCACGGTCCTGGCATCGGGGCAGGAACAGGAAGCGGTAGAGGCCGAGGTCGATCAGGCTCAAGAGGAATCGACGCAAGATTCGGTCGACACGCAAGCGGCGGACGAGGCTGCTGCCGATCCGTCGCGGCGGGGATTGACAGCTGGACGCGGAGGCGGAACGAGCGACGCGCAGAGCGTCACCGCTGCTGACGTCGTCGCGCAGGATGAGGCCGTGGAATCGGAAGCTGCCGAGCAAGCAGAGGTCGTCAGCTCGCAGAGCGCGGACACTACGACCAGTGAACCACAGGACCAGGTCGAGGCGACAGCCGAGACATCTGCCGAGTCGGACACAAGCGAGCAGGCAAGCGTTGCCGAGAGTCAGTCCGAAACGCGTTCCGTCGCCACATCGGTCAGCCGCGTGGAAGCCGATTGGCCATTGGAACAACGGCCTCGCTCGAGCACGGTGCAGCTGGCCACGGATCCAGACTGGGAACGCCCGGTCCAGATCGTGCTGGCGGCCATCGCGATTGGCTCGACCGTGTTCTGGCTGGTCCTCACGATTGTCGATCGCCGACGACGCGTATGAACGCGCGAGCGGCTGGCAGCTCACGCCTGATGGCGCGTGCGTTCGAGCTGGCCCGCGCAGTGCGGGGAACGACGAGTCCCAATCCAGCGGTCGGCGCGGTCGTGGCGCATGGCACGCGCATCGTCGGGGAGGGCGCAACCCAACCGCCCGGCGGAGCGCATGCCGAAATCGCGGCGCTGCGCGAGGCCGGCGGCCAGGCTCAAGGCGCGACCATGTACGTCACGCTCGAGCCCTGCGCGCACTTTGGTCGCACGCCGCCATGTACTGAAGCCATCATTGCGGCGGGCATTGGGCAGGTCGTCATCGCCGTGAGCGACCCGGACCAGCGCGTGGCGGGACGCGGGCTCGCCCAGCTACGGGAGGCGGGCATCGAAGTCAGCATCGGTGACGGCGCGGCGGAAGGCGCCGAGCTTTATGAGGCCTATGCGCACCATCGTCGCAGCGGGCGACCATTCGTCACGGCCAAGTTTGCCGCTTCACTGGACGGGCGGATCGCCTCAACCAGCGGCGACTCTCGCTGGATTTCGGGCCCACAGACGTTGCGCTGGGCGCATCAGAATCGCCCCCTGTTCGACGCCATTCTGGTGGGTGTGGAAACCATCATTGTCGATAACCCGCAACTCACAGCTCGCCCCGAACGATGGCGCGGCCCGATCCCGCAGCCGTTGCGCGTGGTGCTGGACAGTCGCGGGCGGACACCGCTCGGGAGCCGCGTCCTCGTCGGCGTCACGGATTCACCAACCCTGATCGCCACGACCGAGGCGGCTCCGCACGACTGGCGCGAGGCCATCAGCGCGCTCGGCGTCGATCTGGCGATTCTGCCCAGTGACAGCTCAGGTGATGTCGATGTCGGTGGACGCGTTTCGCTACCGGCGTTGCTCGATCTGCTCGGTCAACAGCGCGGGGTGATCAGCTTGCTCGTCGAAGGCGGCGGCGAGATTCTGGGTTCGTTTTTCGATCTACGGTTGGTCAACAAAGTGACGGCGGTTGTGGCGCCGATGATCATCGGCGGCAACGCGCAGACGGCCGTACGCGGCCGCGGCTCGGGCAAGATGCGCGATGTGCTGCGTCTGAACAACATGAAGGTTGAGCAACTCGGCGCAGATCTGTTGGTGAGCGGCTATCCGAGTCACCCTGAACGCGACTTCGATACCCGAATCCGCCCGGCTGGCCAAGCGGACGCCGACGCCGTCGATCAGCTACTGGCGTCGCAGCTGCTTGATCGCGCGCCCAGCTGCGAGGATCTACTGTCTGAGGCTCGCGTCGGCGACGCGGTGATCTGGCTGGCTACGATCCCGATAGCGAGCGCGAGCGCCGATCCAGGCGACGCTCAGGACCTGCTCGGCGTCGCAGCGGTGCAGTTCGGTACCGATGCGCGAGCGACGATTCGCTGCCTCGCCATTCGATCCGATGCGCCGGCCAGTGTCGCTGAGCGCTTGCGTGATTCATGCGAGGCCTCAGCCAACGGTCGTGACTATGAATGGTTGACATTAACGATTGACTCGACGTCAGGCATGACAAGCGAACAGTACAAGTCAGCGGGGTTTCGTTACTATCGGCGCGACGGTCGTGGTTCTGAAGTACTGATCAAGAAACTGCGTTCGTAGTGAACTTCGTTGCGATCATGGCATTTGCTCGCAACCAAACGATGTGCATACGGTGCTTTTCATGATGTCATGCAGGCCAGACGAGGGGAGGAGCTAGCATTGAGGCTGAGGGAGCCACGGCTAGGGAGCAGAGGCAATGTTCACAGGCATCATCGAAGAGGTCGGAGAGATCACCGAGGCAGCGGAAGGGCTGTTGCGCATCGCTGCGCCGGTGATTCTCGAGGACGCCAATCTGGGCGACAGCATTGCGATCAACGGGGTCGATCTGACGGTCACGCACATCGAGTCGGGCCAGTTTCTCGCCAACCTGATGCCCGAGACCTACCGCCGCTCGAACCTGGGTGAGCTTCAGGTCGGCGACCGAGTCAACCTTGAGCGCTCAGTGCGGCCGATGGATCGGCTGTCGGGCCACCTCGTGCGTGGGGTCGTCGAGGGTCGTGGCGCATTCAGAGGCGCGCGGCCGGAGTCGGAGGCGATCGTGGTGACATACGACGCGCCAGCCGAACTCCTGCGACACATGATCGTGAAGGGGCCAATCTGCATCGATGGCGTCTCGTTGACGATTATTGACAAAGACGCATCGGGGTTCGCGGTATCGCTGGTTCAGTACACTCAGCAACATACGAACCTGCTTGACCGAAGTCCGGGTGACGCCGTGAATCTCGAGACCGACATCCTCGCCCGCTATGTCGATGAGTTGCTGGAGACAAAGATCGATCAACTGTTGGATGAGCGACTCGCGGCGCGCGAGTTGCGTGGAGGCGGAGTGCAATGACTGAGGCAAACACAGCCGCCCGGA
Source organism: Dehalococcoidia bacterium (assembly GCA_007571275.1). Lineage (GTDB taxonomy): Bacteria > Chloroflexota > Dehalococcoidia > Bin125 > Bin125 > Bin125. The sequence continues at coordinate 424 of RKRS01000180.1, read as the reverse complement.
CCGGCTCGGACCAGAGCAACCCACAGAAACCGCGCCGCGCCCGCCGCACTGCCGGCAGCCGACGACGGAAATCGCCGTTCTGCACTGTCGAGGAAGCGATCCAGGCGTTTGCCCAGGGCGAACCGCTGATCATCACCGACGACGAGGATCGCGAGAACGAAGGCGACCTGGCGCTGCCTGCGCAGTTCGTGACTTCGGAGACGATCAATTTCATGGCGACACACGGGCGCGGGCTGATCTGCGTGGCCATGGACGGCCAGAGCCTCGATCGCCTCGGCCTGCGCCTGATGGTCGACCAGGGCTCGAATACGGCGCCGCTGGGCACTGCGTTCACTGTCTCGGTCGAGGCCCGCTCCGGTGTGACCACAGGCATCTCGGCGCCCGATCGGGCGCCGAGATGCCTGTGGTCACACCGGAGCGGGCC
>RKRS01000073.1 GCA_007571275.1 Dehalococcoidia bacterium | reverse complement strand
GAGGCCGAGTCCAGGCGTGGTGAGCGCGAACAGAAAGTCGCGGCCGGCGCGTGGGGATTCCGTCACGACAACCGCATCATTCGCGCGATCTGGGCGCCGGCGACCGTGCTGGTCGTATTGCTCGGCGTGGCGACCGGGGAGATCATCGTCTCGCTCGTCGCGGCGACCGTGCTGGTCGCTGGCTGGGCGGCCTGGACTTGGACTCGCTACGCCCTGCATCGTCTCGATACCGATGTGGAGATTTCACAGACCCACGCGTTCGTCGGCGAGTCGCTGCAACTGACTCTGCGTCTGGAGAACCGCAAGATCGTGCCGCTCACGGCCTTGCAGGTACGGATCAACCTGCCCGAGATTCTGGAACCATCCAACGAGCCCTTCAGCAGGCTGCACGAGTCGGCGCCGCAGGAGGGCGTGGTCGTCCGCTCGACCTCGATGCGCTGGTATGAACGATTGATCTGGAATTTCGAGATCCCGCTGCTGACACGCGGACACTTCCAACTGGCGCGGATCGACCTCAAGTCCGGCGACCTCTTCGGCGTCTACCGACGCGAGCGCACGGACGAGGCGCCGCACACGTTGTGGGTCTACCCCGAGGTGATCTCGCTCGACCGACTGGGGCTGCCTCGCCTGCGACCTCAGGGAGAACAGCGCGGCGGTCAACGCCTGTTCGAGGATCCGACCCGCCTGCAGACGATTCGCGATTATCGACCGGGCGATCCACTGAAGAAGGTTGACTGGAAAGCGACCGCGCGACGACAGGCCTTGCAGTCGCGTGTCTACGATCCGTCCAGCGATCTGATCGCTGTCGTGGCGCTGAACGTTTCGACCCTGCCGCACGCCTGGCAGGGATTCTTTGGCGACATCTTTGAGCGCGCCGTCTCGGTCGCGGCCTCGTTGGCGCAGGGACTCTCGCAGGATCGTGTGCCCGTCGGGCTGCTGGCCAACTGCACCTGGCCCGGACACGACACCGCGATTCGGGTCCCGCCGTCACGCTCGCCGGGGCAGATGACCCGCATCCTCGAAGCGCTGGCCATGGCCGACGTCTTCACCCTGGTCCGGATCGAACGGATGCTCGCCGAGGAGCGCCTGACCTATGGCTCGACGCTGGCCCTGGTCACGGCCGTGCTGACCCCCGCGCTGGAGTCGTCGCTGATTCGACTCAAACGACACGGCGCTCAGATCGGCCTGATCTACGTCGGTATCGACGATCCTCCGGCAACGTTCGCCGAGTCACCGGTGTACGACATCCGCTCCGCGCTCGAGGGGCTGCACTATGAGCGGGTCGGCGAGGCAGGGCCGTGGGCCCGAACCGATCGTCTCTATGCCAACCAGCGGCCGCCCGAGCCCGCGGCGGATGTTGACCTGCCAACGTTTGTCGAGGGCGACGAAGTGGCAGTCGATGGCGTGGATGAATTGGTCGTCAGCAGCGTCAACCTTCCGCCGGCCGCGTCCCAACCGGCCGCAGCGTCTCGGGCGTCCGAGAGCCCCTGGGCCAGACCGGATCGCTCAGGATGAGCGCAGTCGCCACCGCCATCACGTCCGCACCGTCCCGGCGCCGCACCGAGATCGCATACACGGTCTCGCTCCTGCTCGGCGAGGTCGTGCTGCTGATCATCCTCGCCAAGCTGATCCCCAGGCTGATCGCCTACGACGCCGGCGAGACGCTCTCGGTTTGGGCGGTGGGAGGCACGTTGGGGCTCGGGTTCCTCGTCTCTCGTTGGCTTGGCAGTCAACAGCTGTCAATGAGCCAACGCTTCTGGCGCGGACTGTTCATCACGCTCGTCGCACTGCAGATCATTGGCTCCATCGACCTGTCTGAGTCAGCCCGCATCTGGAACATGTCCTGGGTGCTGGAACTCGGTCGACCGTCGAGCCTGGTCTGGCGCGAGCAGGTCGTGCTCGAGGACGGCACGGTGGTTGCCGGAGAGATCGACCAACTCTTCGCCGCCCTGATGCTGATTCCGATCTGGTTTCGCGGCGTCACGCTCGGATCGACCGATCTGACAGATCGATCGTTCTCGAACTACGCCGTGGTCGGGCTGGCGCTGATCGCGATCTCGCTGGCGCTGGCCGACAACGCCGGTATTGTCGATCATGTCAGAGCCTTGGGAGTGGTCTGGGTGGTCATCGGCCTGATGACCGTGGCGCTCAGGACGGCCGCCAACTCGGACCAGATTCAGGGGCTCGGCGCCGCCCAGACGGGCGCCTCGATCGCCGCCACGCTGGTGGCGCTGGTCATCGGCGTCGCGATCTTCCTGCTCCTGGTGACCGGCGTCGTCGGTCTGATCGCCGGCTCCGGCGTGGTGGAACCGGTGCTCGACGCCGTGGGCGCCGTGCTCCGAGCCATCATTACCGCCATCACCTACATCCTCTGGCCGCTCTTCTGGCTGGTCGAACAGGTCCGCGAATGGGTGGGTCCACCAACTCAGGAGGCGATTGTACAGATCGGCGAAGGGATTGGCAGACCGCTCGAAGCGGCGGAAACGGAAGCTGGCGAGCCCGACCCGACACCTGGCATCGTCCTCGCTCGCGTCTTCGGCGGGATCGCCGCCGTGCTCGTCTTTGCGATCGCCGCGTTCTACTTCTTCCGCCGCTTTGTCAACCGTGAGGCGCGGACCGAGGAAGTGCGCGAGTCGCTCTGGTCCGAGGCCGATGTCGCCGGCGATCTGCTCTCGGTCCTGCGTGGACTCGGCTCACGATTCCGACGCGACCGTGAGGAGCGCACGCCCGACACGCCGATCGCCGAGCTCTACTTCGACGTACTCAAGCACGCTGAGAGCAAGGGACAGATCCGCGCGCTGCATCGCACCCCGCTGCAGTTTGCCGACGCGCTTGAGCGCGCCTACCACAGTCCGACGCCGAAACGAATCTCGCGGGCGTTCAGCGACTTCCGTTACGGCGGGCGCGCGCCCAGTCAGGCCGAGCTGAACTCAATGCAGCAGAGCTGGGACTCGTTGAAGGACGGGCCTCCCTGAGTGATCGGCGTTCAGCGCAATCACTGTCGAGTCGGCGTCAACATCGCCGGCATACCTGAAGTCGGCGTCGAAGCCGAGACGCTTGAGGTGATCGCCGTGCGGTGAGTCGGCGAAAGCGCGCGCAGGCGACCGTCCGTATGCCTGATACAGCCTGAGCGCCAGCCGCGCGCCGCCATGCAGCATGGCTTGCGGCGCCAGACGCCTGATCCTGGCCACATACGCCCCCGCGGCAAATGCATCTTCAACTGAGGGCGCCGTTCCGCCGTGGTCGCCGCTACAGACGATGGCCACCCGCTCGGCGTCGCTGTCCAGCGCATATTCCAGCGAGGCCGTCATGTTGCGCAGACAGGCGGACAGCGCCAGCTCCGCCTCCAACGCGCCGACCAGCGTGCGCGTCCCGTTGCTGGTCACGTGGACGACCGTCCAGTCTGTGACGTCCATGGCCTCAAACTCGGTCGGCGAGTTGCCAAAGTCCGCCTCTGGCGGCGGCAACGCGCCAACCTCGCCGATCAGGCGGCTGGCGGGTATGGCGTCGCGTAGAGCCATGCCTGTCGGGAAATCCGCCACCGGATATACCGCTGTTGCGCCACCCGCAAAGAGCGCTGCATGTACGGTCGTCGCACGGAAAATGTCGAGCACGATCACCGACGCCCCACGCAACGCGGAGGCGGGCGGCGGCTGCAGGTAGGTTTCGACCTCGATGCTCATGGCAACCTGTGAATTAGACACTCCAGCAGCCTACGACTGCCTCAGGCGGGGATACGCTTGCGACATGTCACATACACCGTTCGCCGAACGCCTCGTCGCTGCGATGGATGCCGTCGCTTCCATGATCTGCGTCGGGCTGGATCCGCAGCCCGCGCGCACGTCGCCGGATGAGATTCTCGATTTCAACACCCGAGTGATCGAAGCGACCGCCGACTTCGTCTGCGCATACAAGCCGCAGTCGGCCTTCTACGAAGTCGCCGGGAACGTTGGCTGGCAGGCGCTCAGGGAGACCATCGCGACTGTCCGTCGGGTGGCGCCGCACGCGGTCGTTGTTCTCGACGTCAAGCGCAATGACATCGGCAACACCGCCGAGGCCTACGCTTCCAGCGCGTTCGACTGGTTTGACGCCGACGCGGTCACGATCAATCCGTATCTCGGCAACGACGCCGTCGCGCCATTCCTGCAGCGCCCGGAGCGAGGCGCGTTCGCGCTCTGTCGGACCTCGAATCCCGGCGCCGCCGACTTGCAGTCGCTTCCGATGGCCGATGGCGCGCCGTTCTATCTCACCGTCGCTGACCGCGCCCGCGAATGGGGCGAGGCGCATCACCACAACCTCGGGCTGGTTGTCGGCGCTACCTGGCCCGACGAACTGGCTCAGGTGCGCGCTCGCTGCCCGAACATGCCGATCCTGCTACCGGGCATCGGCGCACAGGGCGGCGATCTCGAGGCCTCGGTTGCGGCCGGCGTGGACGCCAACGGATACGGGCTGTTGGTCTCGGCCTCGCGATCCGTGATCTACGCAGGCGACGCAGAGGACATCCGCGCCGAGGCCTCGAGCTTGCGCGCCGCAGCCAACGCGGCGAACCCCGCGCGTGAACCGTTGTGACCGCTGCAGGCGAAGCCGCTGGCGGGACGCCTCCCGATCCAGCAGCCGGTCCGCCCGTCATGCCACTCTGGCGCAACCGCCCCTTCCTCGCGCTCTGGTCGGCGACCTGCATTCAGCTGACGATCAACTCAGCGATCCAATTCGTGCTCCTGATTTGGGTGCTCGAACAGACCGGCTCACCCTTTGCCTCAACCCTGCTGGTCATCTGTCTGGCCGCCCCGCCCGTGCTGATGGGCGCGTTTGCCGGCGTCTTGCTCGACCGCCTGGACAAGCGTCGCGTCCTGATCATTGCGGTGATCATCCGCGCGGGGCTGACCGCGCTGCTGCTGCTGGCCGACAACGTGTCGGTGGGCGCGGTCTACGCCGTCGCCTTCGGTACCGCCGCCGCCGGCCAGTTCGCCGTGCCCGCCGGCGCGGCAGCCTTGCCCCGCTTCGTCGCGCGACAACAGTTGCTCTCGGCCAACTCAGCCTTTCAGTTCACCACGACGTCGACGCAACTCATCGGACTGGTCATGCTCGCGCCGATCATGCTCAAGGTGCTCGGATTCGATATCTCCTACATCGTCAGCGCCATCGCGTTGTTCGCCTCGGCGTTCATGCTGGTGCTGCTGCCACCGCTCAGACCGTTGCGCCAGGCCCCGCAGCGAGTCTCTGGAGAGGTCGGACAGCTCCGCGCCGCCTTGGCGACGACCCTGCACGACATTCGCGCGGCCGCCTCGTTGGTCTGGCGCGACCGGCTCACCGCTGTCGCCCTGATCCAGCTGATCTCCGGGGTCATGTTGTTGTTCATGTTCGCGGTGTTGGTACCGCAGTTCGTGCACGACGTGCTCGGTCGGGCCGAGGAAGACGCGGTCTTCGTCTTCTGGCCGACCGGCGCCGGAGCGCTACTGGCCCTCATCCTCGTGCCCCGTTTCGGACCGCGAATCGGGATCACGATCATGGCCTCGATCGGGTTGGCCATCATCACCGTGATCGTGACGGTCTTTGGCGTGCTCGATTTCCTCCGCGCCGGCGACTCGTCGCAGGACTGGTTGTTGGTCGCGACACTGATTCTGGCGTTCCCGCTTGGCGTCGCCTACGCCATGGTCAACGCTCCGGCGCAGACGTTGCTCCAGGAACGCTCACCGCCAGAGATGCGCGGCCGACTCTTCTCCGCCCAAATCATGCTCGCCAATGCGGTCTCGATGCTTGCCCTGCTCCTGGTCGGCGGCGTCTCCGACACAGCCGGAGTGCGTCAGGGGCTGTTTCTGCTCGGCGGTGGACTGTTCGCGATCACGCTCGGCTCGCTCTGGCTGGGACGCAGCGGTCCAGCTCGCCCGCCGCCCGGGTTGCCCGATTGATTCGCGCCGCGATCATCGCCCTCAACATTGCGCTCAAGTCGAACGCGGACGGCCTACGCTAATCTGACACGGCAAGCACCATCAGGCGTATCTGGAAGGGACGCGCGAGATGAAGGAAGTCACGATCGAAGCACTTCGCGTTTCCCTGATGAACTACAACCGCGTCGTCGTGCTCAAGGAGAAGGACGCTGATCGCTACCTGACGATCTACATCGGCGCCGCCGAGGCCGACGCCATCGCGATTCGCCTGCAGAACGTCTCCGTGCAGCGACCGATGACCCATGATCTGATGACCAACGTGATGCAGGAGCTGGGCGCCAGCGTGACCAAAGTCGTCGTCACCGAAGTACGCAACGACACCTACTACGCGCGACTCTTCCTCGACGTGAACAACGAGCAGGTGGAGATCGACTCGCGCCCGTCCGACGCCATCGCCCTGGCCGTCCGCGCCGAGGCGCCGATCTTTGTGGAAGACGAAGTCATCGATCAGGCCGGCGTGCTGCTCGACGATGAAGGCCTGGTCGCGACCGATGAGGAAGGGCGACCGGGACCGGTCAAGCCGGAAGAGCTCGAGAAAATGTCCGCCTTCCGCGATTTCATCGAATCGCTCGATATGGACGACTTCGAGTAACCCCCGACACAGAACGATTCGCCGGACGCAAATCACTTCCCCTCACTTCCGCCCGATCTGCTCACAAGAGAAGTTTGTGATAATCTTCGCATTGCTCCGGCAGGGGGTGTTCCCATGAGACGCTGGCCAGCGGCCATGCAACTCATGGGCATCGGCTGGTACGTCGCCACGTGCATCGTGTTCGGCGTGGTCGGTGGCGTCCTGTTGGACGGCGAGCTGGGCACGGGCTTCGCGCTCACGCTCGTCGGACTCGCCCTCGGCTTGGCCTCGGCCGGTTGGGGCGGGTATCGAATGCTGCAGGACATGTTCGCCGCTCAGGCGCGGCAACGAGACGCACAGCGGCGACCCACCGGCTCCGCTGCGCCGACGGACGATGAACAGGACGAGGAGGAGCGCGCGTGAGTCGAACACGCCTGATCGTCATCGCCACCCTCGCCTTCGCGGTCATCGGGTTCTTCCTGCTGCGCGCCCCGGCGCCGGTCATCGCGCTCGCCGCTGAGCCCGTCATCTCCATCGGCTCCTACGAAATCACCAACACGATCCTCTCGGCCTGGGTTGTGATCGTGCTGCTGGCGATCGCCGCCTTCGTGGTCTGGCGACGCACCCGCAACGTCGAGGCGGCGCTCGTCCCGTCCGGCTTCCAGAACCTGGTCGAAGCGATCTACGAGGCCTTTCTCAACATCGCCCAGCAGGTCGGCGGCGAGCGCAACGGCAAGAAGTTCTTCCCCTTCGTCTTCACGATCTTCATCTTCCTGCTGGCTGGCAACTGGTTCGGCCTCTTCCCTTGGAACAACGTCATCGGCCCGGTCGAGAACTACCGCGAGCACTACCTGCACTACATGGAGATCGACGTTCAGGAAGTGGTCTGCGAGCTGCAGGGCGAGAAGTCGAAGATCAAGGAAGTGGACGGCCACGAGAAGGTCGTCTGCGACGGGTCTGCCGAGGCTCGCCCGCTGACCGCCGCCAACGTCGCCGCCATCAACCACGCGTTCACTCACGCCTACTTCGACCCGATTCATTTCGCTCCGCATGGCAAAGAGGGCTTTGACGACGTCCACGACCACGCCGACCACGTGATTGCGGAGATCCGCGAGCATCACCTGACCGAAACTGAGGTGGCGGTGCGCAGTGAGTTTGCGCAGCATCCGCTGCCGGCTGATCTCGACGGCGCAGACCTGATCCACGCTATTGAGGAGCGGCTCGAGGCGGCAGGCGTTGAACATGACGACATGCACGACGCCTGGGCGTACAACTTGCCGCTTGAGACCGCTGACGCCGAGCTGGTTCGCGCCACCGGTCCGATCATGAACCGCTCCGGCTTCAAGATCGTGCCGCCGCGCACGCTCTTCGATGAGCCGCGCGACTTTTCCTACGACGCCTTTGCCGAGCCAATCGTGATTGAGCCCGCCGCCGATGGCACGGCAGCGCAGATCTGCCTGATCGAGTGCGAGCAGCAGCTGGGCGACCACGAACCGATGGTCGCGCCGACGACCGTCAATACCGCGCACATCGGTTTCGTGCTGCGGCTCGAAGAGAAGGGCTTCGCAGACGAGACCGTCGGACACATCTTCCCGATCTTCCGCTCACTCGCGTCGGACGTGAACCTGCCCCTGGCAATCGCGCTCTGGTCCTTCCTCGCAGTGCAGTACTTCGGTATCCGCGGCGTCGGCGTCGGCTCCAACTTCGGCAAGTACATCGGCGTCGGCTCCCACGCGATCGTCAGGGGGCCGATGGGCGTGTTCGTCGGCATCCTGGAAATCGTCTCCGAGGTCGGGCGCGTGATCTCGTTCACCTTCCGTCTCTTTGGCAACATCTTCGCCGGCGAAGTGGTGCTGTTCATTTCCATGTTCCTGGTCGCCTTTGTGGTGCCTACGGTCTTCTTCGGACTCGAAGTGTTCGTCGGCTTCATTCAGGCGTTTGTCTTCGCCATGCTCACACTTGTGTTCGCCTCCACTGCGGTCGGTGACCACGACGAGCATCATGACGAGGCGGCAGGCCACTGATGCGTAGTGGCGGAGCTCGGCCGACGTAGTCGAGCAACCGCCTTGATCAACCCAGAGTGCAGCGCGGCACCGGAGAGCCGCACGGAGAGGAACCAGAATGCTCGACCTGATTGCACAGATCGGCGACGACGGGATGAAGTACATCGGCGCCGCGTTGGCCATGGGCCTCGGCGCCATCGGGCCTGCGCTCGGTATCGGTATGCTCGCCGGCCGCGCGCTGGAAGCGCTCGGCCGCAACCCCGACGCCGCCCCGGTGATTCAGACGAACATGATCCTCGGTATCGCATTCACTGAGGCGATCGCGATTTACTCACTCGTCGTCGCGGTCATGGTTGGCTTCGTCTTCTAGCCTGACGTCGCCAGACACTGCAGCGGGACGCCGTGAGCTCATCAGCGAACGGTTCCGCTGGCGGGACGGCAAACGGCACAGACTGATTGGCAGGATGATATGGACGCTCTCGGTCTCAATCTGGCCGGACTGATCACGCATTTCATCAGTTTCGGCATCCTCTTCGCTCTGCTGTTCATTCTGCTCTACAAGCCGCTCGGGCGTGTGCTCGATGAGCGACGCAAGCGGATCGAAGAGGGGCTGACCGCCTCCGAACGCGCTCAGGAAGCGGCCGAGGAAGCTCGCGCGGAAGCCCGCGCCGAGATCCAGCAGGGCCGCGACGAGGCCCAGCGACTGGTCGCCCAGGCGCAGGAGCTGGCTCAGCGGATCGAAGCTGAAGCGCGTGAGAATGCCGTCACTCAGGCCGAACAGTTGATCGAGCGCGCCCGTTCGGAGATCGAACAGGAGCGTGACCAGGCCGTGCAGCAACTGCGCAACGAGTTCGCCGGCATGGCAATCGCCGCCGCCGAGCGCGTCATTGAGCAGTCACTCGACGCTGACGATCACCAGCGCCTGATCGCCGACGTGCTGGCCGAGTCGTCAGCCGGACAGCAGAACTAGGAGCGAATCGTGGCGCTGAGCGACCCCGCCGCCCGACGATACGCGGACGCCGTCTTCGGCATCGCCCATGACACCGCGTCCCATGATCGCTGGTTGTCCGATCTCGACGACATCGCGGCGCTCTTCAGCGAACCGACGGTCAGCGCCTTCCTGGTCTCGACCCGTGTCCCGCAGGAAGAGAAGGAGCGCGTGCTGGACAGTGCGTTGCCCGATGTGCAACGCACGGCCGGCAACTTTGCCAAATTGCTTGTCCGCAAGCGCCGCGTCAATCTCGCGCCCCAGATCATCGAAGCGTTCCGCGAGCGCCTGAACGACGTGCGCGGCATCGCCGAAGCGACAGTCACGACCGCCGTGCCGCTGTCCGACGACGCCCGCGCCGCGGTCGAAGACGCTGTCCGTCGCTACACCAACGCCGAGACCGTCTCACTCAGCGAAACGGTCGACAGTCAGATCATCGGCGGCGCGATCGTCAAGATCGGCGACCGCATCATCGACGGATCCGTGCGCACGCGCCTGTCCAGCATGCGTCGCTCGCTGGCCCAGGGCTAATCACACCAAAGGAGTCAGCATCATGGCTGTCCGACCAGAAGAAGTCGCCGCCCTGATTCGGCAGCAGATCGAAGGCTTCGAGAGCCAGGTGGTCTCGGCCGAGGTCGGGACCGTCGTTGAAGCCGGCGACGGGATCGCCCGCGTTTACGGCCTGGCCGGCGCGCTCTCGGGCGAACTGCTCGAGTTCCGCCCCAAGGACGGTTCCGATCCCGTCATGGGTATGGCGTTGAACCTCGAAGAGGAAATCGTCGGCGCCGTGATCATGGGTGACTACCGCGTGATCGAAGAGGGTGACGAAGTACGCTCCACCGGTACCGTTGCTGAAGTCCCTGTTGGCGAGCAGCTCATCGGTCGCGTGGTCAACGCGCTTGGCGAGCCAATCGACGGGAAAGGTCCAATTGGCGCCGCCGAGACTCGCCCCGTCGAGCGCATCGCGCCCAACGTCGTCACCCGCGCCTCCGTCGATACGCCGGTGCAGACCGGCATCCTCGCCATCGACTCGCAGATTCCGATTGGTCGCGGGCAACGCGAACTGATCATCGGCGACCGTCAGACTGGCAAGTCCTCAATCGCCATCGACACCATCATTAACCAGAAGGGCGAGGACCTGATCTGCATCTACGTCGCCATCGGCCAGAAGCAGGCCAAGGTGACCAATGTCGTGGCCACGCTGGAAGAGCACGGCGCGATGGATCACACGATCGTGGTCAACGCCGCTTCCGCGGAATCCGCGGCGCAGCAATACCTCGCCCCGTACTCAGGCGTCGCCATGGCCGAGTACTTCATGGAGCGCGGCCAGGACGCCCTGATCATCTACGACGACCTCTCCAAGCACGCCTGGGCCTACCGCCAGATTTCGCTTCTGCTCCGTAGACCTCCCGGTCGTGAGGCCTACCCCGGCGATGTCTTCTACCTCCACTCGCGCCTGCTCGAGCGGGCTGCCAAGCTCTCCGACGAGAACGGCGGCGGCTCAATCACCGCGCTGCCGATCATCGAAACCCAGGCGGGCGACGTCTCCGCCTACATCCCGACCAACGTCATTTCAATCACCGACGGCCAGATCTTCCTTGAGGCTGACCTGTTCAACGCCGGTCAGCGGCCAGCCGTGAACGCCGGTATCTCGGTCTCGCGGGTCGGCGGTTCGGCGCAGAAGCGCGCGATGCGCTCCGTCGCCGGCCAGCTGCGCATTGACAT
>RKRS01000230.1 GCA_007571275.1 Dehalococcoidia bacterium | reverse complement strand
TCGAGGCCGAGGACGTAGCGGATGCTCTCCAGCACGGTCGACTTGCCGGTGCCGCGCCCGCCGACCAACACATTGAGGCTCTCGTTGAAGTGAATCGCCGTACCGTCGAGGAACCCCCCCTCCCACTCGAGCGACAGGAGAGACGCGTATGGCTCTGGAGGCGCGCTGCTGTTCAAGCGTATCCTCGAGTCCGGGTCGAGAAACGCCTGACGCAGCCCTTCAATCGACAGCTCGGACATCTTGATCCAGCAAGTCGCTGACTTGTCGCTGAGATCCTCGGGCGCCCCCACATCCTTCGCATTGACGACGGCCACGGCTTGCCGCTCACCCGCAGGATGCTCACGGGCATACCGCTGCTCCTTGTTTTCAACAATCAGACGCATATTGTCGGGTAATTCGGCAATCGGTCCCGGAATTTGGATAGCGCGCAGATGAGGGTTCAACCAAGCGTTGACTCGTACCTGGCCATCCAGGACCTGCAATAGACCATTCGCCTGCGTGACGTGCGCCGCAATCGTAACTCCGCCCTGTTCAGTCACCTGCCTGAGGATGTCTGCGAACGACTTGGTCGACAGGTCTGATGACGGCTCGACATTCTCAATCCCTAGTCCGCCGAGGTACAGTTTCAGTTGTTCTTGCTTTGTCTCCGGAGCGTAGATGCACAGGACATGGATCCCTTCCGATGACGCCAGTTCAAATCCTGGAAAGATCACGATCTCAGTCTCGGAAGCAGCTTCGCGGAAGAACGGAATCTCTGCCACCGAGTTGTGGTCGGTCAGCGCAATCGCGGACACGCCAAGCTCTCGCGCCCTCTCGATCATGGCTTTCGCATAAGCGGCCGGGCTGTCGTATGAGCGCCGTCCCTGGAATGTACTTGCGTATGTGGACGAGTTGACCTGCAGCGCGCAACGGAAATAGCGAGCGCCAGACGGCACATCGTCGGCAACCATGTGATTCTCACGGTCAGGTACGCGTATCATTAGCCACCCTTCACTCCCGGCCTACTCAAGCATAGCAGCACGCCGCTAGACAAGCGGTACTTCACCACGTCTTTCCGTTGGATAGCGTTCCTCGCATTTTACTGCCACTCCATCAGGTGCTCTCTACGGTACTTCATGTGGCCTGCCTTTCGTCGACGCCTACCATTACCGTCATGCACGATCCCAGTTGACAGAGACGCCAAGCTGATCGAACTCTTCTAGGATCTTGTCAGTGAGTACGTCCTCAGAGATACCACGCTCGCTTGTCACGTGGATGGTCAGATCCAGTTCAGCAACGGCGTCCTCTTGCTGAAGCACACGGAAGAGGTATTGCTGAAGATTGTTCGTCTTCGTAACTGGCAGGTGGCTAATGCCCAATCTGATTCGGGTAAGACGCTTGGCGGGGGGCGGAATCTGCGGAGAGACATCACCACCCTGCGGCCCCGTGCCATACACTTGTTGTGGTTCTTGGTTGTTACCGGGGCGCAATTCCTCACGGATCAGTTCGCGCATGTCCCCCTTGACCAGGGAGGCAGAGCCATCAAAGAGAACATTGACAGCGTCAAGGTCTGTGGTTGATTCAATCAGGCTCTGATAACGGCCGACGCCTGGGTCTCCAATCGCGACCGCCCAGCGGTTGTTCGCCACCCCTTCTCGGATGCAGTGCCTCAATGTCGCCTCCCGATCGGGCAGTATCGGCAGGTATGTCCATTGCTGGAAACGCCGGTACGCCTCGTCGAGAACAAGCGGCTCCGTCTCATCCTTCCAGAGATGGGGGGCGATCTTGGCATCGAAATAGACGGCCCCTATTGCCGGCAGCACTTTCGGATCACCGAAATCTTGGCTGGAGAGACGTTCGACGACCCGCTCCGCAATCTTCCCGCCAGCCGTTGCGGGTACAGGGAGCTCGACAGTTCTCAAACCCTGCGTGTCGGGGTAACAGATCCACCGGTAGGCGGTTACCACGCTCGTGGTGAGGCTGGCGCTTTTGTCCTTGGCTCGACTCTTGAGTTCTGTCACTTCAGGTGGACTGAGATTCTGGATATTCGACTCGAGTACGGATTGGTAAGCGAGTACCTCTCGCGTCGCAGCACGCGCTCGTTCCCAGAGCTCCTGATCGGAGGTCACCAATATGAGGGCATTTCTCCACTGACGCAATCCGCCGCCCACGCGGTCCCACAGCTGTTCGATTTGCTCAGTGCCAGAGAGCTCTTCGGGATTCCTGGAACTGGAGACTGCAAAGCGCGGAGGCAGCACGGCAATAGTGAGCCCAGGGTCGTCGGGGATTTGCTCGTTGCTCCCAGCCCAAGCGAGCGTCCGAAACCCTTGCGGGGTACCAATAGACCGCTCAATCTCTTCCCTCAGACGCTCGTCAACGTCAGACGCGGGCACGCTACTCGCCCGTTCAGCGATTACCCGATAGATGTTGGGGCGAGTTTGGAACCGGAGCCGATTGCCGTCCTTATGGACGTACCAGAGCGTCTCTTCGAGCCTGTTCAGGACCTCACTGATGTATTCGGGTCCCAGGTTCGGCGCGACCGAACCAAGCTGGAGTTTCTGAATGGTTGCGCCGCCTTTGGACAACCCGCCGAACGAGTGCGCAAGCAGGGTAGTCGCAACGCCTCTGGCGATCCCAAGCCTGACGTAGTCCCCTCCCCGACGCCTATCCTCTCGGTTCGCATGTCCGTCTTCACCGACGATGTCGGCGGCCACGACACCGTCATAGCCCCCGGCAGCGCCAGCAGCGCTCACGATCCGGGTACGGACACGCTCTCGCTCCAGGTCGATATGCGCCGGTTGAATAGCGTGCGCCTCACGGCCGTGGCGCCACTCTTCGGCGACCACGCTGGCAAGCAGCTGGAGCGTTGCTCTGGTGCGGGGGAAATCCGACGCTGTTGACCACTTTTTGTAGATCACATCCAGTAGCTCGGGATGGAGTGGCCAGGCGTCCTCCATGCGCCGCAGATAGTCCGGACCGATCACGGCCGAGTCATAGGTTTCTGTCGTTTGCTCGTAGACCTTGCGATAGGCCCGAGCGACTTGCTTGGCCGCATCCTCGTCGACGTGTTCGAAGAGCCGCTGACGGGTGAGCTGGTAGATCTCGTCGTCGTTGACAGGAGTGCGCTTGGAGACGACGCGATCGGCGCGCGGTTGCAGCTCTTCGAGTATGGCGAGTTCGCGCTGCAGCTGACCAGGGTCGATCCCACCGAACTCACGCTTGCTTTTCGGTAGCGAGAGCAGGATGCAGACGCCGTCCACATTTCCGGCGAGCTGCAGGGTCTCTTGCAGGAACTGAACGGTCTGCCGGTATAGATTCTGCGTGCGCTTGCTGTT
>RKRS01000247.1 GCA_007571275.1 Dehalococcoidia bacterium | reverse complement strand
CCGAGCCAGCTGAGCGCGTCGAGGATGAGTTGTTCCGCGCCCTCGACGGCGCGCGATTGGTCGGTGTCCTCGATGCGGACGATGAATTGACCACCGAAGCGTCGGGCGAGGAGCCAGTCGAAGAGGGCGGTGCGGATGTTGCCGACGTGAGGCTCGCCGGTCGGGGAGGGTCCGTAACGAACGCGGACGCTCATGAGTCATTCTCCGGGCGAATGCGGCATCTAACGGATGCGTTGGGTTCGTCGTCGCCGATTGCGTCTGGTGGGGCGAGATTGCCGTTTCACGGTATCAGCCGACCGGTTTTGGTCGCGCGGCGGGGGTTGTGCTCCGAGCAATAGCTCGCCTTCGCGCAGATGGCTGAGCAGACTGCGGAAATCGGCGGGCGGCTCCGCCTGCAGCGTCAGGGATTCGTCGGTTAATGGATGACGGATGATCAACGAGCGGGCATGGAGAGCTTGGCGGTCGATCAGTGGCGTGGGCAGACCGTACATCGTGTCGCCGGCGATGGGATGACCGATCGCGGACAGGTGCACGCGGATTTGGTGGGTGCGGCCAGTGATCAGGCGGCACTCCAGCAGTGCGGCGTCGGCGAATCGCTCGACGGTCTCGTAGCCGGTCTGCGACGGTCGAGCGCGGTCGAGGATGGTCATCCGCCGTGGGTCGGCGGGATCGCGGCCGATGGGCGCGTCAATCAGGCCAGCTTGTGGATCCGGCGCGCCGACCGTGACGGCGAGGTAGCGCTTGTCCATGCTGCGTTCACGGAGTTGGTCACGGAGCGAGCGCAACGAGGATGCGGTTTTGGCGATCATCAGCAGACCGGTGGTGTCGCGGTCGAGTCGGTGAACGAGGCCGGGGCGTTGCGGATCCGTTTCTGGATCGTCGTCGCTCATGTGGGCGATCTCGGGCCAACGGTTGAGGATGGCGGCGATCAGCGTCGCCTGGGTTTCGCCTGGCGCTGGATGGACCGTGAGGTTGGCTGGCTTGTCGATAACCGCGAGCTGCTCATCCTCATAGACGATGTTGAGTTCGATGTCCGTCGCCTCCTCGAGAGGGCCGGCCTGGCGTGGGAAAATGCTCACCAGTTCACCGAAGCGCAGCTTGTAGGCGGGACGCTCAAGCGCGCCATCGATGCGTACCAGGCCATCGTCGATCAAGTGTCGGGCCTGACTGCGCGAGGCGTTGTCGAGTCGGCGTGCCAGGAATTGATCGAGGCGTTCGCCATCCTGATCGGCCATCAGTTCCAGGGCGGGCGTAGTGGGGTCGGTCATGGCGAGCGCGGGTTACGTTTCAGGAAATCGTTGAAGAGCAGCGCAATGACGATCGCGGCGACGCCAACGTTGATCGCTGCGTCGGCCACGTTAAAGGCGGGGAAGTGGATGAAGTCGATGAAGTCGGTGACGTGCCCCTGGTAGATGCGATCGAGCAGATTACCGATGGCGCCGCCGAGGATCAGGGCGAGCCCGCTACGGATCAACCAATGGTCGAGCGGTGGGAAGAAGTAGTAGATCACAACGACGCCGATCGCGACGACGGCGGAGACGGCGAGTACGGTGTTCTGTCCACCGAAGATGCCGAAGGCTCCGCCGTCGTTGGCGATATGTGAGAAGGCGAAGAACTCCGCCAGCCACTCGCGGTCGCCCAGTTCGAGCGTCTCGCGCAGGATGACCTTGGTGATTTGGTCGAAGACGATCACGATCACCGCCAGGGCGAGGAATCGGCGGTGGTGGCGGCGCGGCTTGGGCGGCTCAGGCGTCGGCTCGATGGTCGGTTCGCTCTGGACGTTGGGCATCAGGTCAGCCATACATCGAGATTACACGCGCGATTGACAAGGTTCGGATAATCTGAGGCAGTCGCGCGTGAATCGGGAGCAGTCTTGTGAGTGAGATTCTGGCCGGAGTGCCGTTTTCGGAGTTGCAGCGTCGGCGGAAGGAGACGGGACACGATCGCTTGCCTCCGGGCCAGCGATTGATCCGCGAGTGGCCGGTGCTGACCTACGGCGGCACGCCGATGGTCGAGCCGAAGGACTGGAATCTGCAGGTCTGGGGCGAGGTGGAGCGGGAGCGGATTCTCTCCTACGAGCAGTTCACGGCGGTCGGCGTCTCGGAGAAAAAGAACGACATCCACTGCGTGACCCATTGGTCGCGCTACGACAACACGTGGGACGGCGTGCTGCTATCAGATCTGTTCGCAGCGCTTGGTGTGAAACCGTCGGCGACGCACGTGATGTTCCATTGCTATGGCGGGTATACGACGAACGTACCGATGTCCGACATCCGGGCGGATGATCACGCCATGCTGGCCATCGCGCATGATGGTCGCCCGCTGGACGCGATGCATGGTGGACCGGTGCGCGTGGTGATTCCCTCGCTGTACTTCTGGAAGTCGGCGAAGTGGGTCGGTGGAATTGAGTTTCTGTCCAGGGATGCGCCGGGCTTCTGGGAGATGTACGGATATCACATGCACGGCGATCCGTGGCGGGAAGAGCGTTACGGTTGAAGCGCGGCGGCGGGATGGATATTGTTGCCGCATGGAGCGGCGCCCATGACCGGCCTGCGCGAAGCGACCTCGATCACTGAATGGGTCCCGGAAATTCCAGGTCAATTCGATGGGCAGTTGTCCATCGCACTGCCCGACAACTTTACGGTCACGGAGAGGTGGTGGGCCTGGCTGATCGAGGCGCATCGACACGCCCGAGTCGAATTGACGGCGGACAGGGAGCTGCGGGTTGCGATGGTCTCTTCGGAAGGTTCGCGCATCACCGTGCAGCTCGCCTTTCAGCTCGAGCTATGGATACGGGCTGGCGGCGCTGGTATGGGGCTGGAGAGCGCCGGCGGGTACGACCTGCCGCGTGGGATGCGGAAATACCCCGATGGGTCATGGGTTTCCCCGGAACGGCTGCCCGATCTGCCGCGGCCGTGGCGAGAGAATGTCAACCTGATACCCGACCTGGTTTTCGAGATTCGCTCCCCCAGTCAGTCCGTTCGCCAGCAGCAGGAGAAGATGGTGGAGTGGATTGAAGGTGGCGTGCAGTTGGGCTGGTTGATTGACCCATTTGAGCGGCGGGTCTGGATCTACCGAGCCAATGGCGAGGTGGAGCAGCGCAACGATCCATCGGAACTGTCGGGCGAGGATGTCTGTGTCGGACTTGTTATCGATCTGGCTCAGGTCTGGGAGTGACAGGCAGTGACAGCTCCGCCTGTTGTACGATTTTGGTGATGTCGGAATACTCAACCGTTGATCTGATGATGCTGGGCCGCATGGCGATGCCCACGGCTCTGTCTCGCTAGCGCGCAGCGCGGCGGGGGAGAGCCGACACGCTCATGCTTCACCGCCCATTCTGCTCTAGCGAAAGACCGCACCAACCATGACCCACGCCACTTCCCTCGCCTGTCGTGAGTGCGCCCGCGAGTTCCCGCTCGATCCCTTGCACGTTTGCGACTTCTGTTTCGGGCCGCTCGAAGTCGCCTACGACCACGACGGCATCCAGTCCAGGATCTCGCGCGAGCGAATTGAGTCCGGCCCGCGCTCGATCTGGCGCTACAAGGACCTCTTGCCCGTTGATGATGATTTCATTGTTGACCTGAACGTTGGCTGGACGCCGTTGCTACGCGCTGACCGTCTGGCTGCGCGGCTGGGCATGCGCGAGCTCTGGATCAAGAACGACACCTGCAACCCGTCCTGGTCGTTCAAGGATCGGGTAGTGGCGGTCGCATCTTCGCGATCGCGACAGCTTGGTTTCCAGACCCTGGCCTGCGCCTCGACCGGCAATCTGGCCAACTCGGTATCAGCGCACGCGGCGCGGGCGGGCATGGACGCCATCGTCTTCATTCCCCACGACCTGGAAGCCGGGAAGGTGCTCGGTTCCGCTGTCTACAACCCCACCATCGTCGCGGTCAACGGTTCCTACGACGACGTCAATCGGCTCTGCGCGGAGCTGGCCGACAACCGCAGCTGGGCCTTCGTCAACATTAATATGCGCGCTTATTACGCCGAAGGCTCGCGGACGCTGGCCTTCGAGGTGGCCGAGCAGCTCGGTTGGCGCGCGCCGCGACAGGTGGTCGCGCCGATGGCCTCGGGCTCGCTGTTTACAAAGATTCACAAGGGCTTTCAGGAGTTCCAGCGTTACGGGCTGATTGAGGAGACGCCGGTGCGGATGATCGGCGCGCAGGCCGAGGGTTGCTCTCCGATCACCACTGCCTGGCGCAACGAGACGACCAACATCCGTCCGGTCAAGCCGAACACGATTGCCAAGTCACTGGCGATCGGCAACCCGGCTGACGGTTATTACGCGCTCAAGACGATGAAGCGCACGGACGGCGGCGCGACGGCCGTGACCGACGCCGAAGTGGTGGAAGGCATTCGGCTGTTGGCCGAGTGCGAAGGCGTTTTCGCCGAGACCGCTGGCGGCGTGACCATCGCCGGGCTGCGCCAGGCGCTCACCAACGAGCAGATCGATCCGGACGAACCGACCGTCGCCTTCATCACTGGCGGTGGTCTGAAGACGGCAGACGCCGTCGTAGAGCACGTCACCCAACCGATTCCGGTTGAGGGCACGTTGCAATCGTTTGAGGACGCCTTTGCCGAGGCGCCCCAGGCTGTGGGAGTGGGAGGCTGAGCATGGCAACCCGACGAGTCCGCTTCACCTTCGAGGGCGACGCCGTCACCGAGCCTCTGATCTATCTGCTCGGCCACGAGTTCGCGGTCGTGACCAACATCCGCATGGCCGATGTCGAGCGCGACTTCGGCTGGGTGATGCTGGAGCTGGACGGCGAGCATGATGAGATCGACCGCGCACTGGGCTGGATCGCCGGCAAGGGCGTCCGCGTCGATCCGGTCGCCGGCGACGTGGTCGAGGGCTAGCGCCTGCTCCCGCGAAGGCGGGAGGACTGAAGTGGACGCTCCGCCAGCGCCCACTTACTCATCTGTATGAGCGAGCCATCCCGAAGAGACGTTCGCGAATTGGTGAACCTACAGCGAGATGGCAGCCATGCGAAGCCCTGTCAGGTACGGCAGGTTCGACAGATGATCCTGAGAAACCATCTGTGAGGTCTCAGTTGTACAAGTATGAAGTGATCATCTACTGGAGCAACGAGGATGGCGTTTTCGTTGCCGAAGTCCCGGAATTACCAGGCTGTAGCGCCCACGGAGATTCCAGCATGGCCGCTCTTGAGCACGTCGAGCAGGCGATCGGCCTGTGGATCGAGACCGCGCGGGAGTTTGGTGATCCGGTACCGGTCGCTAAAGGCGAACGGCTGATGCTGGCGTAACGCGAGGCCCTGGCGGTTCCACTCACTCATCCAAGCGAGTCACCCTGACGGCGAGATTGCCGGGCGCCGAGTCGAGGGCGAGCACGAGGTCGAAGACTCGGGCGATGATCCAGCCGATCGAGCTGGCGTCCCACTCCGGTATCAAGACAGGGATGCCCAGCTTTGCATCCAGCTCAGCCCATTCGTCCCTCATCCACGCCGGCCGGGGGACGTAATCCTCGGGCACGGAGACCAAGGCTCCGAACTCGAGCGAGCCGCTGTGCCAGCGGCGGTTTTCGTCGGCGAGCGCTGTGGTTTTGCCGTCGTCCCAGCCATCGGCCAAGATCGTCACGACCGCGTGCGCCTTGGGTTCCGCCGATTGGGTATTGAACCAGTTGAGCACCGATGTGGACTCGAACGCATAAGGCCGTTTGGTGCGGGTAACGTCTATGCCTGTGATCTGCACTGCCGACAGCTCGGCTTCGCCGAACCAGCGGATCGAGTCATCGCTGCATTGCACCAGCGGCGGGATGACGACGGCCGGGTCGGTGGCAGGCGACTCGGCGATCGGATACGGCGCCCACTCCGCCTGCGAAAGATCGAGTTGGGCGATCTCTGACTCGGACAGCTCGATGTGCCGAGCCGCTTCCCCTGACTGATCGAGCAGCTCGCCGATGCCGGTATTCAGCCCGACCTGGGTGAAGCCGATGCGGGATTCCTCGATGTGGTAAGTCAGCTCGGCTTCCTCCACGTTCCAGAGCAGGGCCGTGCCGTCGAAGCGGCTGTTCGACCAACCCATCATCTCCGAACGGGGCAGGAAGACGCCCCAGAGGTATCCGTCGAGGGGATTCTCCTTGTCCGGATACAGGTCGTCCGGATCCCGAGCCACCCGCTCAGGAATCGGCGAGAGACTGCCGAACATATCAACAACCAGCGTCGCATTCATCAGAACGGTCCTCCGCCTGTTTGAAGGTGTTGTGGTTGCAACGCTAGCCCGTCGCGCGCGTAACCCGAACCGCGAGGTGTTTGATCCCGGCGGGATGGCGTCAACCGGCTCGGTCCCTGGAACATCGGGCATGGGATATCGCGCTGACTCCAGCGCCCTGTCCGAACGTTCGGGCGCGGCAAGCTCTGATTCGGATGGAGACCACTCCAGGGTCGATCGACGTTGGCGTATCGCAGCGAGGGTTCCTCGCGGTCCAGTGGCGGGTTCGTGCGATACTGCCCGCACTGACCGAATTTATCCGCTGGGGGAGGACTGCTCAGATGCCCGAGCCATTCAAGATCGCCGTACCGGACACAGAGATTCGTGACCTGAAACGTCGGCTGGCGCAGACGCGTTGGCCGTCGGAGGTGACCGATTCGGGTTGGCAGTATGGGTCGAATCTGGCCTATATGCAGGAGCTCTGCGAGTACTGGCGCACGTCCTACGACTGGCGCGTGCAGGAGACCTATCTGAACCGGATGCCGCAGTTCACGACCCAGGTCTCGGCCGACGGCGTCGAGGACTACACCGTCCACTACGTGCACCAGGAAGGCGTCGGCGACGCCCCGCTGCCACTGGTCTTCACGCACGGCTGGCCGGGCACGTTCTACGAGGTGTCCAAGGTCCTGGACCTGCTGACGGATCCGGCCGCGCACGGCGGCGATCCGGCTGACGCCTTCACGGTGATCGCACCCTCGTTGCCGGGCTACGGGTTCTCCCAGATTCCGACCTCGGGCGGCTTCGGACAGAAGCGCACGGCGCTGCTCTGGGGCGCGCTGATGCAGCAGCTGGGCTACGAGCGCTACGGCGCGCAGGGCGGCGACTGGGGCGCGATCGTCACGGCGCAGGTCGCCTATCAGCACCCCGACAACTGCATCGGCGCGCAGATCAATATGCCGATCGGCCGTCCGCCGCAGACTGATCCCTCCACCTGGACGGAGGAAGAGCAGGCGGTCGGGGCGAAGATGCAGGAGTGGCAGGCGCAGGAGACGGGCTATCAGTGGATTCAGGGGACGCGTCCGCAGACGCTGGCCTATGGTCTGACCGATTCGCCGGCCGGTCTGGCCGCCTGGATCACGGAGAAGTGGCGGGCGTGGTCGGACTGTGACGGCGACATTGAGAAGCGGTTCACGAAGGACGAAATTCTGACCAATATCTCGATCTACTGGTTCGGTCAGACGATTAACTCGTCGACCCGCTACTACTACGAGATGCGCCAGAACCAGGCCGAGAACTTCCTGCCCGGTCGACTGGAAACGCCGACGGGGTTCTCGATCTTCCCAGGTGAGATCATCACCGCGCCGCGCAGCTGGTGTGAGGACGGCTACAACATTCAGCAGTGGTCGGTGCACGACCGCGGCGGGCACTTCGCCGCACTCGAGGAGCCAGAGCTACTGGTCCAGGACATCCGAGACTTCTTCCGCCCGCTCCGCTAGCTTCACCTCTCTCCTCCAGGGGCGACCAACCGTCCCCTGGAGGAGACGATGCCGATGACTCACTCTCCCACCCCATCCGGGAGGAGAGTCGATGACCTACTCATACTCCCCCCGTTGGGGGAGATGCTGATGGAATTACCCACTCTCTCCCTTTTGGGGGAGATGCCGAAGGCAGAGGGGGGCAATGCCCCAACTTGAGCCATTCCAGATCCACGTCCCCGACGAGGACTTGGCGGAACTGCGCCGACGCCTGCGACAGACTCGCTGGCTGCCGGAAGTACCCAGGTCAGGCTGGCGCTACGGGATCGACCTGTCGTTCATGCAAGAAATCACGGCCTACTGGGCCGACGAATTCGACTGGCGCTCGATTGAGTCGTTGCTCAACGGCTTTCCGCAATTCCGCACCTCACTGACGGCGTGGAATGGCGAGTCGCTTGGCATCCATGTGATTCACCGACGCAGTTCGCGGCCCGATGCACGGCCGTTGATGATCCAACACGGCTGGCCATCATCGGTTTACGACTTCCACCAGATCATCGACCAGCTCGCCGAGCCATCCAACCCGGACGCGCCCGCGTTTCATGTGATCGCGCCGTCGCTGCCTGGCTATGGCTGGTCGGAGATACCGACGCAGGCCGGCCTGGGACCGGCGGCGATCGCCGACATGTGGGCCGAGCTGATGTCACAGCTGGGCTACGACGAATTTCTGTACCACGGCGGCGACTGGGGAGCGGCAATCGGTGGGCAGTTGGCGCTGCGTCATCCCGAGCGACTCAAGCGAATTCACCTGAGCGCGGCTGCTGTGCCCCCGAGCGGCTCAGCGGCGCGTCCGCAGACAGAGGCGGAGCAGCGCTTCTTTGTCGATGAGCAGGAGCCGTACGTGCGCGACGACGCGGCGCATCGCGGGATTCACGGGACGAAATTTCAGACGCTCGCGTTCTCGCTGGAAGATTCGCCTGTCGGATTGATGGCCTGGATCGTGGACAAGTGGTGGATGTTGGCGGACGTCATGCGTGAAGACGAGCGTCCGCGCGGCGGTGATCTGTATCGACGCTTCACCCGCGATGAGTTGCTGGCGACGGTGGCGATCTACTGGTTCACGCGGACGCAGTCGTCGGCGATGCGCATCTATCACGAGGCGATGCGATCAGCGGACGTGGTTGAGACGGAGGTCGGAGGGCGCGTGCGGCTTGGCGCAGGCGAACGGATAGCAGTACCGACAGGGTTCATCAAGCTGAAGCGGGGCACGCCGTTGCCGCCGAGGTCGTGGTGCGAGCGGGCGTTCAATATCGTGCACTGGCGCGAGTTCCCGGAGGGCGGGCACTTTCCGGCGCTGGAGGTTCCCGAACTCCTGCTCGACGACTTGCGCCTGTTCTTTGGCCAGGGTTAGTGACGCCCCATCGATTGCGCTGCCTTGATTGCGGATTCAGAGCCGAGCCAGGGCTCGAGCTGTCGTGTGCTCTCTGCGGCGGCCTGTTCGCAGTCGAGTATGAGTCGGCGGCACGGGAATCAGTGCGCTTACCCGGCGTTGCCTGGTCGCTGGGCGAGGGCTCGACGCCGACTATCGAGCTGGACTGGGAGCTGCCCGTCCGACTCGAGCTGAAGCTGGAGTTTCTGGCGCCGACGGGATCGTTCAAGGATCGCGGGGCGGCGACGCTGATCGGGATGGCGCGGGAGTTTGCCGTACGTGAGTTCGTTGAGGACTCCTCGGGCAACGCAGGCGCGGCGCTGGCGGCGTATGGCGCCTCGGCCGGGATG
The DNA here is from genome assembly GCA_007571275.1 of Dehalococcoidia bacterium. Taxonomy (GTDB): domain Bacteria; phylum Chloroflexota; class Dehalococcoidia; order Bin125; family Bin125; genus Bin125. Next base: position 1,824 of record RKRS01000247.1, on the reverse strand, counting down.
CGGGCGCACATCTTTCTGCCCGCCTCGGCGGGAGCGGGCAAGCGGGCGCAGATCGAGGCCGTTGGCGCTGTGGCGCATTCCGTCGATGGCCCGCGTGCCGCTGCGACTGAGGCCGCAGACGCATTTGTCGCCGAGAGCGGTCTGCCGCTGCTCTCGCACAACCGCTCACCGTACTTCTCAGAGGGAATGAAGCTGGTCGCGCAGGAAATTGCTCAACATGGCCTGCCGGACAGCATCGTACTGCCGGTCGGGAACGGCTCGATGCTGATCGGTCTCTGGCGCGGATTCTCGGAGCTGGCCGAGTCAGGCCTGATTGGGCGCATACCGCGGCTCCATGCGGTACAGGCGACCGCGGTCTCACCGCTGGCCGCCGCGTTTCGCGGTCACGACACACCGCCAACGCGTCCGACAATCGCCGAGGGCATCGCGGTCGCGTCGCCTCCGCGCCTGGCGGAGATGTTGTCGGCGATTTGCGAGAGCGAGGGGTCGGCGATGGCGGTGTCCGAAGTGGAAATCACCTCGGCGCACCGGCGGATTGGTCAGCGTGGGCTGCACGTGGAGCCGACCTCAGCAGTGGCGTTGGCCGGCCTGGAGCGTCTCTCGGCTCGTGGGCTGATCGCGGCAGGAGAGCGAGTGTTGGTTCCGCTCACGGGCTCAGGGTTGAAGCACTCGCCGATACGCTGAGTCCATGAGCTCTCGAACTCAGCGCGCCCGGACCGGAATGCTCTGCTATAGCCACCAGCGGGCTTTGAGGATCCCCAGCAATTTCTCTTGTCGGCGTGTCAACACTTCCATAGTCCACTCATTCTCATCTTTCAAATCAAGCGTCAGCGCAAACGGTGTGACGTTCGACTTCATAGAGTACTGGTCGCGCTTCTTTTTGAAATCGAAGTTCGAAGCTCTGGAGTTCTTTGTTCGCGACAGCAGTACCAGATTTCCCAGTCGCTGCGTCCATTCAAGCCGGATTGTTTCGTCAGAAAATTCCTGCATCCACACTGACTTCTCTTCCGGCTGCTGTGGTAAAACATGCTCAATAGTGCAATTGGGACGATCGTAATGCACGCCGGCATCAGTGACAGCCCCGTCAAGGAGCAACAGGATATGCTTGCACAGCCTATGCTCTCCTATCGGGCCGTCAAGTACCTTCAGTACTTCATGAATTTCCTTGACAGTCAGTTCGAACAGATCCGGGTTGAGCTCATCATCACCAACTCCATCCTGCGCGGCTTCTTCGATGGCTCGGACGATCTTCGCATAGCGGCGAATCCTCGCCTCTACTCCGACTCGCAGGATTCTCAGGCAGAACGCTAGCCGCTCCAGTTTACGGAAGAAAGCGAGCGCAGCATTAGCGTCATGACTTTTCTGATATCGAAGGAACGCCAGGGCAGGAGGCATCACCGTATAGTCATCAAGCGACATGATGTTCCGGAGGACTCGGTTGATTTCGTGGCCGGGAGTAGCTGATGGATATGTGTTCGTGACTAGCACAGAGTACGTCTCAGCGTATGGCGTCAGGACGTCGTCGATAAACCTGTCTGACCTCATGTTCTTGAGGATGCTCTCTTGAAATTCAGTTTGCAGAGCGCGATGAATCTTGTCTTTGACATAGATCGCGCAAATTGCCTGAAAGAGATCACGGAAACGATCTCTTCCCAGATCATCTTCCAGAGATTCCCACGTATCGGTGCCTGCTTGCTGTTGCTCTTCAATGAGCCCGCCGATGACTTCAGCCTTCAGAATGTCGGTAGGAGAGAGATTGAGCCCACGGTTATTGAGGATAGCGAACATGCGATACGCAGATTCGCGGTCTGATGTTGTTGCAAC
>RKRS01000219.1 GCA_007571275.1 Dehalococcoidia bacterium | reverse complement strand
GTCCGGCTTTGAGTGGAGTCTCACAGTCAATGGTGAAGAACGGGACCTGAGCACAGAGACGTCCGCCTCCGTTCTGCCGCTGCTCCCGACGCAGCCGATTTGCGCAGGGGATGCAGACGACATCCAATACTCAAACCCCGAGGAGGACGAGGAGATTCGCCTGCAGCGACACATCGCCCAGGCGGCGCCCTGTGTGGTTTCGGCAGTGGCCAATGGCGTCACACTGCAGGTGACATTCGATGCCAAGCTGGATGACGCGCTGCCGGATCTGGCGGATTTCGAGATCAGCGGAGGCGTCACGATCGAGGCCGTTGAAAGCATCGACGGCGAGGTCCTCACGATTCTGCTCGCCAACCCCGGGCTTCCCGCCGAGGTCGAGGCCACGCTCGAATACACCGGTAGCAGCCTGAAGGCGAACGGCTTGACGAGCGCGCCATTTGTCGTTGCTGTGATCAACGAGACTCCCCCACCACTGGACGAGGATGAGGATGAGCCAACTCCGAACGACGACACGCCTACACCGTCCGATGAGACCACCCCTTCTGAACCCTCGACACCGTTGCCGCCTGCGCCACCGGAAGTGGTGTCGGCGCACGCCATCGGTTCCTCGGTGTTTCTGCAATTCGATCAGGAGCTACAACAACGTGAGATATCAGCCTCGCGGTTCATGGTGGCCGGCTCCGGCGCTCAGCAGAGGGTGACGTCTGTATCAATCAGCGGCTCGTTCGTGTTTCTGGAGCTGTCCACGCCCTTGCGTGACGAACCCGATCTGTTCGCTCTGATCTACGATGCGGGACTCCGCGGTGGTCTGGCTGGCCTGGGCGGCGCGAGGCTCGGCGATTCGGTGATCGTGGTGCAGAATCACACCGAAACGCCACCGAACGTGCTGTCGGTTGAAGTCGACGCCTGGGCGGTCGATGTGACGTTCGACCAGCAAATCAACGAAACCCCTGCCCTGCCATCCGAGTTCTCCGTGATCGCCGGCCGCAGGACGATCAGTGTTGCATCACTCGAATGGTCAGCAACTGGCGTCAGGCTCCAGTTGTCTGAGCGGGTCACATCGTTGGACGCTGTCTCGCTGGTGTACGCGCCGGCCGGTGATCGGGCGGTGCTCGATTCGTCAGGAATCCCACTCGGCGAGTTCCAGTTACGTGCCGAGAATCTGACCGCCAAACCAACCTCGATCGCGAAGCGAATCGAGGACGCCATGCTGCGAGCAAGCGGAGGCGAAACGCGGAACGAACGAGAGTTGGCGCGTGGCTTCGCGTCCGACGACGGGATCCGGGTGAGTGTCGCGGCGGGTGTGGTCGGAGCAACGGCCGCTCGCGAAGGACTCCAGGCGTCAGTTGACGCGAGCCGACTTGTGGAGGGAGCGGCGCGTATCCATGTGGCTCGGATCGAGCACGTGGACAGGATGTTGGAGCACATTGAATCGGTACCTTCGATGTGTTGGACGGCAGAACACTCGGCCCGGACTGCTGCCTGGTGGATTGGCGAAAGCGATCTACATGGCGTCCCGACCGATCACAGACTGGGCGTCTTGCTCATGGGATCGTTTGACGGCTTCCGCGCGCCCGGCATTTGCGCGCTCGACCTCATCAGCGGGGTATGGAGCTTCCATCTCCCTGACTCGCGCGTCAACGGGCCGACTCTGCTACTGATCCGCGAAACATCGCAGCGGGCTATCGAGGATCAGTGGTCTCTCGTAGGGTGACCTCACCGGCGATGAAGGTCCGCTCCGCGCCATCGTCGGTTTGCACAATCAATGCGCCTGCCTGATCGACGCCCATCGCCCTGCCGTTAATCGCCTCGCCGTTGGTGAGCGTTACCGTGACGTTCCGGTTAAGGGTGTTCAGTCTGGAGATCCATGTTTCATGCAGCTCGGTCGCGCCTGCCTGCTGATATCGCCGTTCAAATGCGTTGAGCAGCGCGGCGAAGACCGGCTCACGCGCCTGACGAGCGCCGAGCTCAATCATCAAGCTGGTGGCGGGGCGATCGATCTGCGTGGCCCATGGCGCGGGGTCAAAGTTGACATTGATGCCGATCCCGACCAGTGCATAGTGAGGTTGACCTTCCGTCCAGTCCGCCTCGATCAGGATGCCGCCCATCTTTCGATGTTCCATCTGGAGGTCGTTGGGCCATTTGATCGTCGGCTGGAGCGGCGTAGCTTCGCGCACGGCATCGGTAGCGGCGACCGCTGAGATGATGCTGAGTCGCTTGAGCTGCTCGATGTCTGGTCGGACGATCAACGTCGTGTGAATGCTCTGACCTGGCGGCGAGACCCAGATCCGCCCCTTGGTGCCACGTCCGGCGGTCTGTTCATCGGCGACGACGACCGTGCCATGCGGCGCTCCTTCCTCTGCGAGGCGGCGGGCCTCGTCCATGGTCGAAGTGGTCTGAACCAGATAATGGAGGTTCTGGCCGAACTCGGTGGTCGTGAGCAGGGCGCGGGTTTGATCGATATCCAGGCGTTGATCAGGCGGGAGCAGGTCGGGGTTAGTCATACGCCGAAGGTAGAGGTTTCCAACCCGCTCGGTTCGGCAGACACGGAACAGCCCCGAGCTGAGCGGCTCGGGGCTGTGTTGCGATCGCCCAACGGACGGTCGGAATATACGCGCGGTTAGGAGGCGCTCACCTCCGTAGCGCTTCGGGCCGTTCCGTTGGGCGAAAGTTGACTATGTCCCAAGTTGCATCACCTCCTTTCCTGCCATCAGGCTAGCACGGAAGTGGGGTGGACAACAAACCAGCAGGTCTGAGCCTAGAGAGCGGCCGTGACCTCGCGCACCGAATCCTCGACGATGTTGAGGATCTCATCGACGTGCTCAGCCGTGGCGACCAAGGGTGGAGCGAGGAGATAGCCGTCATTGCGCACCCGGCTGATCAGGCCGCGTCGCTGGCAGGCCTTGAGCAATTTGGCGCCCATGGCGTCCTCGGCGGGGAACGCTTCATCGGTCTCCGGATTCTTGAGGATGTCGAACCCGCACATGAAGCCAAGCCCACGCACATTACCGATGTGCGGGTTCTCGGTCAGTCGCTGGAGGCCAGACAGTAGCTGCTCGCCGCGAGCGGCGGCGTTGGCAACGAGGTCCTCATCCTCGAAGATCTGCAAGTTCCGCAGGCCGACCGCCGCTCCGGTGGCGTGTCCGGAGTTGGTATAGGCGTGCATAAACTTCCCTGGTCCTTCGGTGATGGTCTCGTGTACCTCCTGAGACCAGACTGCTGCGCCCATCGGCACGTAGCCGGAGGTGATCGCCTTGGCGATCGACATCATGTCCGGCTGGACGCCGAAATGTTCGAGCGCGAACCATTTGCCAGTACGGCCGAAGCCGGTGATCACCTCATCCGCGACGAGCAGGATTTCGTAACGGTCACAGACCTCGCGCAGGCGAGGAAAGTAGTCATCGGGCGGTGGGTAGACGCCGCCAGCGCCTTGCACTGGCTCGGCGATCACGGCGGCCACGGTGTTGGGGCCTTCTTTCTCAATCGTGGCGACGATGTTGTCGATCAGCAGGTTGCCACGGTCGATGCGCCCACCGCCAGTCGGCGTGGCGTCGGGCGTGGTGGCATTGATGATGTCGGGCACCGGCCGACCGAACTGCGGTTTGAAGACCTGCATCCCGGTCGCAGCGGTCATGGCGACAGTATTGCCGTGATAGGCCTCAACGCGCGTGATGATCTTCTGCTTCTCGGGGCGACCCTTCTGAATCCAGTAGAAGCGAGCGGCTTTGACATTGGTCTCATTCGACTCGGAACCAGAGTTGGTGAAGTAGACCGCCTGCATGTTGTCGTAGGCGAGTTCGATCACTTTCTTGGCGAGTCGAATGGCCGGCTCATTGGTGTAGCCCTCGTAGGAGTTGGAGAAGCCTAGTTTGGACATCTGCTCTCTGGCCGCTTCGCCGAGCTCCTCGCGGCCATGCCCGACCGCGACGTTCCAAAGCGCGGACAGGCCATCGATATAGCGCTTGCCGTCGGCGCCGTAGATATACACGCCCTCACCATGCTCGAAGAGCACCGGCTCCTGATGGAAGTCCGGGTGAAAGAGCGGGTGTACCCAGTGGTTGAGGTCATCCTCGACGAGTGCCTGGTATTGAGCGTTGTCCATTGATGGCTCCGAAAGATTGGAGGGTCGATGCTGTGAGGCTATTGGCTGGATCGTTAGTGGGGTAGGCGCTGAAGAACTGCTCGGATGATGTCGCGCGCGACCTCGCGATCGTCCCACGGCTCGATCCGGTCTGAGTAGATCATGGTCGGTTCCGCGCCTTTGCCTGCGATCAGGACAAGGTCATCGGGCTTGGCCAGCGAGATGGCGCTGGCGATTGCCTCACGACGATCCGGCTGTTGATCGAATGAACGTCCGCCTGCTGACTCCAGATGAGTAGCGATCTCGTCGACCATCTCAACCGGGTCTTCCGAGCGCGGATTCTCATTCGTGATCACGGTGTGGTCGGCGTATCTCGCAGCTGCTGCGGCCATGCTGGACTTACGCATCGGATCGCGCTCGCCGGCCACTCCGAAGACCAGAATCAGCCTGCCGCGGACATGAGGCTTCAGGGTCTGCAAGGCCAGCTCGAGGGCCGGGCCAGTCGCGGCGGCATCGACGATGACCGTGAAGGGCTGACCAACATCGATCGCCTCCATGCGTCCCGGTACGGGTCGGAGATTGTTCAACGCAGACTGGATGGCGATCGGTCCAACACCGAGACTCCAGGCTGCGCCCGCAGCGAGCGCAGCGTTGCCCAGGTTGTAGTCGCCAGGCAGCGGGAGGCGCGCGGCCAATGCTCCTGCAGGTGTGACGACGCGGATGTCAGAGCCTCGCGCGTCCTGCGAGGTCGGGAGCATGCTGACCTCCGATTCGGTCTGCGACGTCGAGGCGACGATCGTCGTGGGGCGACTGTGTGCGTTGACGATGGATGCTCGCTGCTCGTCTTCTGCGCGAACGACCGCTCGACCACCTGGATGCTGATTCAGCGACTCGAACAACTTCAACTTGGCGGCGAGGTAACTCTCGCGGGTTCCGTGAAAATCGAGGTGATCATCGGAGAGACCGGTGAAAACAGCGACCTGGGCGTTGATCTGGTCGGCTCGGTGAAGCTCGAGAGCGTGTGAACTGACTTCAAGGACAGCATGAGTGTCGCCGGCGGCGACCATGTCAGCGAGCTTGGCCTGGATGATGTCCGCTTCAGGCGTGGTCTCGCCCGTCTCGTTGCGAGTCCAGTCGCCACCGATGCAGAACTCGACGCCGTTGAGCAGGCCGCTGGAGTGTCCGGCGGCAGAAAGCATGGCCTGGATGAGGTACGTGGTTGTCGACTTGCCATCCGTGCCGGTCACGCCGACGACCGTGAGCTGGTCAGCGGGGTATCTGTGACAGGCGGCCGCGAGTTCGGACAACGCGGCGCGGGTATCAGTGACGACGATCAGCGCCAGATCCGGGTGTCTGTCGGCGAAGGGCTGCCAAACATCCCGTTGATCTTCCTGGACGACGAATACCGAGGCTCCATTGGCCAGCGCCGGTTCGAGATAGCGATGACCATCGACCGTGAAGCCCGGCAGCGCTACGAACGCGTGACCCGGTGCAACCGTCCGTGAGTCCTGGTGAACGCCAGAGACAAGAGTCTGCGGATCTCCCTGAATCAGTTGGTGGTCGAGCGAGCGACACACTTCCCGAAGCGTTCGATGATCTGGGCGCTCTGATGTCATCTGCCTGATACCTGATACTTGCGCGTACATACATGAGGGGGCCAGGCCGCCTGTAAGCCGGGTTCTGTGCCCGATGGTTGTGCATCGGGTGGCGGCCATCCATCTGGGACGACGGTTGCCCGCCGCCTCGAGCGACCTACCCGGAGACGGCCCGGGACGAGCCATTGCCTCCCTATTTGGTCTTGCTCCGAGCGGGGCTTGCTCAGCCGGCCGGTCACCCGACCGCTGGTGCGCTCTTACCGCACCATCTCACCCTTACCGCCGTCCTCAGCGAGCTGGTGGACGGGTAGGCGGTGTGTTTCTGTGCGCTTTCCGTCAGGTCGCCCTGCCTGGGAGTTACCCAGCGCCCTGTCCCGCGGAGCCCGGACTTTCCTCGACCACGCGCAATCGGCGACTGAGCGCAACCGCGACCGCCCGGCGGCCTGGCCAATCCACTCTAGCGCGAATCGGAATCAGCGCCGATCCAATGCGGCATTGGCCAGCGCGTCAGCGCGCTGATTGAGGTGTCGACGAACGTGGGTCGGTTGAAACACGCTGAGTTGTTCGATCAACGTTGAGAGCTGATTGAACAGTGGCTTCAGGTCCTTGTTGCGGACACGGTATCGGCCCTCGAGCTGGCGGATGATGAGCTGGGAATCAAGCCGAAGCTCCAACTCGGTCGCGCCGAGTTCGAGGGCGGCCTCGACGGCCGCAATCGCGCCGTGATACTCGGCAACGTTGTTGGTCGCTCGGCCAATCGCGTTGCCCCAGGCGTCAAGTTCACGACCGTCGGGATCGCACAGGACAGCGCCGTAGGCGGCAGGTCCAGGGTTGCCGCGCGAAGCGCCGTCAGCGTAAGCAATGAGCTGCATCTGGAAGCGCTTATGCCTTGAGTTGGGTGGTAACGGAGTGGTCGAAGACCACCACGCGTTCGACCAGGTGCTCGATCAGGTCTCGTTGTTGAGGAAAGCTGAGCTGTTCCCAATCTTCCTGCACCTGCCGAAGGCGCTGGTCCTGGCGGCGACGATATTCGGCTTCGCGCTCCTGCGCGAGCGCGCGGCGTTTGAGCTGGACGAGATCAATGTTGGCGGTCTCCCACTCGGTGACGATGCCCGATCCGGCTTCACGCAGCGCCGACAGTGGCGGATCTCCTGTGGAAGCGTCCTCAAGCAATTGAGTGAGTTTACGATCGAGGGCTCGCAGGCGCGCTTCTGCTGACGAGACAGCGACGGCGGTCTCGGCGGCGAGCGCCATGTCATCGCGACCGATATTCAGCACTGCGCTTTCACCGCCTCGTCGCTCGCCGCGGATATGCGCGAGCACCTCAGCTTCGAGTTCATCAGCTCGTCGGGTGTGATAAGCCCCGACCGACTGATTGGTTCGCGCCTCGGACTGGTAGTAGCGGTACGTGGCTGTCGCGGTTTCGCCGTTGGCCTTACGCCACTGTTGACGTCTCGTCACGCCAATCATGCGAGTCTGGTCTTCCCCGCACCAGACCAGGCCGGCAAGCAGGAAATCGGATGGATTGCTGATCCCGGTGGCAGTCCGACGCCGGGCCATCTGCTGGCCGACAGCCTCGAAGTCCGGCTCGGACACGATGGCATGGTGATTGCCCGAAACGCTGACGCCCAGCTTGTCGTAGCGGCCGATATACACCGGATTGCGTAGCAGGTCGCGAATGGTGACCATGCTCCAGTTGCGCCCACGCCGGGTTTGGTAACCCTCTTCGTTGAGCCGCTGCGCGATGCGTCGAATGCCGAGTCCTTCACGGAGACACAGGTTGAATATTCGTCGGACAACCGTGGCCTCTTCCTCGTCGATTTCGTAACGACCATTGCGTCCGACTCGGTAGCCATACGGCGGCCGCCCGATCGCCTGACCGAGCCGAGCCCGCTCTTGTAGGCGTTCACGTCGACGATCAGCGTCGGAATCAACATCGTTATGTAATCGCCAGAGATCGATCAACGACGCTTCATCGATCGTGCCATCGCCGAGCGAAACGAGTTGGACGCCTCGGGCGCGTAACTGAAGCACTGTTCGGACTGCCTGAGTCGCATCATCACCCAGGTTGGCGAAGCTCTGCGTGACCACCAGAGTGAAACCGGGCGATTCCTCGCTGAGATGTCTGAGCAGCTGCGCGAGTCCGGGGCGCTCTCTGCGTTGGGCAGTGCCGGAATCCAGGAACGTGGCTGTCGGCTCGAAGCCGTGTTCATGACAATACTCGAGGAAGTTGGCGTTCTGCTCGACCAGCGAAGGCAGTGAGGCGGGAGCAGCATGGCGCAGAGACCCGCTATCCCGTTCAGGCCTGACTGGGTGGTCGCTGCGCTGGCTGAGATAACCGATGGCACGCACAGATTGATGCTATGCCGTTGGCTTCAGGAAGACTAGGTAACGCGTAGCAAGCATCCACAAGACGGGCACTCGACCGTGCGGGTTCCGCGTCGCGCCCGGGTCACCACGATGGTGGGAAGCGTTAGCCGACACCCACCGCAGACGCCACCCGCGACCGTTGCGACCACCTGAGGACGACGGCGACGATACTGGTCGTAGGTGGCCAAATCTTCCTGGCTGAGCCTGTCGCGCAGGATCTCGATCTGGCGTGAGAATTCATCGACGCGTTCCTGCGCCTCAGCGCGTTTGCGCTTCAACGCGGACTGTTGGACGTCCCATATGTCGAGCGCGCTGGTTCGCAGCCGCTGCAGCCAGGCGCCAGCTTCGTGCGCAAGTTCTGCGTCGTATCGAGCGCGCGATTCGGCGTCCACGAGCGGCGGGAGCTGCTGTCGCTGCCCATAAAGCTCCCGCTGGAGTTCTTCGAGCGTGCGATGGTCGGTGATGGATCCGGAGTACAGGCGCTGATCGGTCACTTCGATCCGCCGCTGCGCTGTCTGGACAATGGCGCGCGCTTCACGCACGGCATGGTCAGCGCGACGAGCCTCGTTTTCCTGGGCTTGAATTTCGCCTTCCAGCGGGGCAATGAACGGGGGATCGGATATCTGATCGATAATGACCTGAAGTTCACGCTTTGCCTGATCGCGCTGGATGTCGATTTCCTGTAGTTGCTGCAGCCCTTCAAGATCCATGGGGCGGCTCGTTCTCATTTCCTGGAATGGGGGCGATAAGCCCAGGACGCGATGTGCTGACTTATCGAGTGTATGCCTGACGACTGGGATAGCCAATATCGACTGATACCAGAACATTGCCGACATCGAGCGCTGGTAGGCTGGCCGCACCATGACTGTTGAGGACGGGACCGCGAATACGCCGGTCCGACGAACCACTTCTCTGCTGATCAACGTCTCCACGCTGCTCCAGGAGTCCATCGGGTCGCTGCGGCGATACGAAGTTGACAACGCTCAGGGGACAGGTCTCAATGCTGAAGTGAGCGGCTCGCTCCGCTTGTTACGGACGGACCAGTCAGTGCTGGCCACCGCGTCGTTGATCACAGTGATCAGCGACATCTGCGGTGGTTGCCTGCAGGACGTCGAACTGCCTCTGGAAGTCTCGTTCGATGAGGAATTCTGGCCCTCGCTGGATCTGATTTCGGGCGCGCCGGTTGAGCCTCCGCCAGAGCGAGTGGGCTTCTCGGTGATTGACGGGCAGATCGACTTGTCGGAAGCCGTGCGACAATATGTAGAGATGGGACGACCGATGAGTCCTCGCTGCGAGGAGGAATGTCCCGGTCTGGATACGCGCAGCTCGAATGAACAGCCAATAGACGACCGTTGGTCGGCGCTGGCGGCGTTGAGAATCGAATCTGAGGGAGACTGAGATTATGCCACCGCTTCCGAAACGCAAGTATGCGAAAACCCGTCAGCGGCTACGTCGACAGCATCACGCCGTGCGTCGACCGAAGCTGGTCACCTGCGCGGAGTGCAATGAGACACACCAGGCGCATCGGATCTGTTGGGCCTGTGGATCCTATCGCGGCCGCAACGTGATCGAGCTGGAGGACTGACGATGTCCGACGCTGTGACAGCTTGGCTGTTCCCCGGCCAGGGCGCACAGGAGGTCGGCATGGGTCGCGACCTGTACGAAGCATTTCCGGAATCGCGGGAGATATTCGAGGAGGCGGACGAGGCGCTGGGGCGCTCGCTCTCGAGCGTCATCTTCGACGGTCCCGATGACGTCCTGCGCCAGACGGTCAACACGCAACCTGGCATCCTGGTCACGTCGCTGGCGGCCTGGCGGGCGGCTACGGTTGCGGGACATGAGGCGTTGGCGACTACGCCGGTCTGTACTGCCGGTCACAGCATGGGCGAGTACTCCGCACTGGTTGCGGCGGGCTCGCTCAGTGTTACTGAGGCGGTGCGATTGGTCGCCAGGCGCGGCGAGCTGATGCAGGCCGCGGGAGAGCAGAACCCGGGCACGTTGGCCGCAGTGCTGGGTATGGATGAAGCGGATGTCGAGGCGGTCTGCGCCGAAGCCGGGGCCGAGGTATGCAACCTGAACGCCACCGGCCAGATCGTGATCGGCGGGACCGTGCCTGCCGTTGAGCAGGCGGCGAAGCTGGCGGAAGCGGCTGGCGCTCGTCGAGTCGTGATGCTGAATGTCGGCGGGGCGTTTCACACATCGCTGATGTCGCCAGCCGCTGAGGCGATGGCGCCGATCATCGCTGAAGCGGAGATTGCCGATCCAACGACACCGGTGGTCGGCAACGTCGCCGCGGACATGTTGACGACCGCAGACGAAGTGCGCGCCGATCTGACGGCCCAGATCCGACGGCCGGTTCGTTGGCGAGACACCGTGCTGCGGATGCATGAGATGGGCGTCGAGCGATTCGTGGAGATGGGGCCCGGAAAGGTCTTGACAGGTCTGGTTCGTACGACCTTGCGGCCGCTCAAGCTGCCGACCGCGCCAACGTTGGTCAACATCAGCGATCGGGCGAGCGTTGGCGGCTAGCGGAAGGCGAAGAGCAACTCCGCCGATTCGTCCGGATGCGCAGGACAACGCGCGGGTGCGCGCATTCTGTGCGCTCTTCGAAGCGGAATTCGGGGTGATGCCGGCCACGACGGCCCTGCGCCGTTCGCATGAATATGCGCCCATGTCGGCTGAGCAGGCGCAGCGCGCCTCGACGCTCGTTGCCGGCGTCATCAAGCAGCGCGATGATCTGGACGCCCTGATCACCGAGATGGCGGATCGATTGCCGCTGGAGCAAATGGCGTTGGTCGACTTGACCGTCCTACGAATTGCACTGTTCGAAATGCTCTTCGATAATGGCGCGGTACGCCCGAACACCGCAGTACGACACGCGGTGACGCTGGCCAAACGATTCGGCGACGACGGCAGTCGTCGGTTTGTCAGCGGTGTGTTGGGCTCGGTCACACGGAACCGTCTGCAGGCTGGGACTGCGGAGTAGTGAGAGGTAAGCAGTATGGCCCTGTTTGATCGAATCAAGGACATCATCGTCGACCAGTTGTCGGTAGACCCCGATGACGTGCACCCGGAAGCGTCGTTCATCGAAGACCTGGGGGCGGACTCGCTTGACCTGGTCGAGCTGATTATGTCGTTTGAGGACGAGTTCCGCGGTGAGGTGGAGGGCCTGGAGATTTCGGACGAGGACGCGGAAGGGATCGAAAAGGTGCAGGATGCAATCGATTTCCTGCTCGGGAAGGGCGTCTCGGACGAATAGCGT
>RKRS01000261.1 GCA_007571275.1 Dehalococcoidia bacterium | reverse complement strand
ACCTTGCTGAACTGTTTCGACGGGAGCGTGCCCAGAACCGGGGCCCAGCCGGGCTCGGGATGCGGCGGGTGAGTGGCCAGCCAGTCTTCGTCGATCGAGACGCCCAGACCCGGCGCTTCGGGCACCGAGTAGAAGCCGTCTTCGTGGGCCGGGAGCTCTCCGATGCAGGCGTCCTGGAACCAGGCGCGCATGCCGCCCTCGTGGATCTTGAAGTTAGGGATCGAGGCGTCGACGTGCAGCGCGGCGAGCACCTCCATCGGCCCGTGGATCGCGTGCGGCTGGACGCCGACATACTGCGCTTCAGCCAACGCGGCGATGCGCTTCATCTGTCCGATCCCGCCGGTCTGAATCATGTCAGGCTGGATCATCGCGACGATCTGGCGTTGGAGCAGGTCGAAGTAGGTGAAGGGACTGTAGATCCGCTCTCCAGTGGCGATCGGGATGTTGGTCCCGCGCGCGACCTGTTCCATCGCATCGATGTTCTCGAACGGCACCGGCTCCTCGTAGACGAAGGGTCGGTACTGCTCCATCGCGTTGCCGATGCGGATCGCCTCGGCCGGGGTCAGGCGACCGTGTACTTCAACCAGCAGCTCGACCTCGAAGCCGACCGCGTCACGCACGGCGGCGAGGGTATCGATTGCTTTCTTCTCGGCCTCGTAGCTGATGAACAGGCCGCGATGGTCAAAGGGGTCGCCCTTGAGCGCGGTGAAGCCCAGCTCCAGTTGGCTCAATGCGAACTCGGCCGCGCTCTCGGGCGAAGGACCGTCCCAACGGCCGTAGGTCCAGATCTTGTCGCGCATCTTGCCGCCCAACAGCTCGTAGACGGGCACGCCCAGCGCCTTGCCTTTGATGTCGTAGAGCGCCATCTCGATCCCGGCCTGGGCGCTGTTCTGGATCGGTCCGCCGCGCGTGAAGTAGCTGTGGTGGATGGTCTGCCACAGTTCTTCGATCCGAAACGGATCCTCACCGGTGATCATGCTGCCGTATTCCTCGACCAACGAGGCCACGGCCGTGGGTCCGCAGGTGGCGTCACCCCAGCCGACGATCCCTTCGTCGGTCTCGACCTTGACGAAGACATAGTTCCAGGGCGGGAAGTTGAACATCGGGTGTGCGGTGGTGCCGGGCGAGGCCGGAATCGCGCTGATCCTGGTGATTTTCATTTCGGATGCTTTCTGCGCTGTGCTGTTTCAGCGAGGCTAGCGTCCCGCCCAAGGCAGAGTCCGAGGCGGAGTGATCGCTATCTGAGCGCCCCCGCGATAGCGAACTGCTCAATCTCAGAGTCGCTATAGCCGAGCACACCCGTGAGCACTTCATACGTGTCTTCGCCGATCAGACGGGCGCGCTTCAATTGACAAGGCGCATCGGCCAATCGGAATGAGGCCTGCGGAGCCCGGTACTCGCCGAGCGCCGGGTGTTTGAGTGTCTGATAGAACCCGCGATGACGGAACTGCGGATCATGCTCTAGCACGTCTTGCCCGGTTTGTACGACGCCGGACGGTACGCCTCGGACCTGGAGCAGTTCCATGACTTCCTGGGCGGTTCGCGACTGCGTCCATTGCTCGACGATCCGATCAAGCTCGTCTTCGTTGGCCTTGCGGCTCGGCAGCGAGGCAAAGCGGGGATCGTCGGCCAATGCGCGCGCCTCCATCGCGTCGCACAGGCCGCGCCACTCGTCATCGCTGGTCACGGCGATGACGCACCAACGCTCGTCGGCGCAGCGAAACACGCCGTGCGGGGCGGCATCGGGTTGGCGGTTGCCCAGCCGCTCGGCGACCCGCCCGTTCACGGTGTAGTCGAGCAGCGACGGAGTCAACCAATGCACGGCGGCTTCGTACTGAGACACGTCGAGATACTGACCCTCGCCGGTGCGGCGGCGATGGTCGAGTGCGGCGAGCAAGAGCGGGACGTTGAAGCGCGGGGCGATGAAATCGGTATAGGCGCTGAGGTAACCGGGTTCGCCCTCGGGCCAGCCGGTCAGTTCATTGAAGCCGGCGAGCGCGGCGTAATGTCCGCCGCCGCCTTTCCCGTGCGCGTGCGGACCGTCCTGCCCTTGTCCGCTGCAACTGAGCATGATCACACTCGGATTCAGCTCCCGCAGCGCCTCGCGGCCCAGACCCATCCGCTCCATCGCGCCAGCCGAGAAGTTGTTGAAGACGATGTCGGCCCATGAGACCAATCGCCGCGCGATCGCCATGCCCGCCTCGGTCCCGAGATTGACGTTGATCGCCCGACCGCCGGTGCGAACCTGCGCGTACTCCCCGCAGCGTTCCGGATGCGGCACGTCATCCTGAAACGGCCCAACCATACGCAGCGCATCGAGACGGGCCGTGCTTTCGACGTGAATCACGTCGGCGCCGAAGTCCGAGAACGGCTTGATCGTCAGCGGTCCGACCATGAACCAACCGAAGTCGGCGATCTTGATGCCCGCCAGCGGCTGACGCTCCGAGGCGGAGGATGCCGCAGCATTCGTCGGGACGGGCGAGACGGGCTTGCGGTCCGGCCTGGCCGACGCCTCACGCCTGACCTCGTCGTCATGCTGTCCCAGCGCCGGCGCGGGGCGGGTCTCGGCCGGGATCGCGAGCTCACCGTGGGCGCCCTGGGCAAACAGGCCAGGCAAACGAATCTGGCGGCCCAGTTCGGGATGATGGACATCGCGCCAGAATCCACGGGCTT
This sequence comes from Dehalococcoidia bacterium, assembly GCA_007571275.1. Lineage (GTDB taxonomy): Bacteria > Chloroflexota > Dehalococcoidia > Bin125 > Bin125 > Bin125. Next base: position 659 of record RKRS01000261.1, on the reverse strand, counting down.
GGAGCTGCTCATTGGCGAGTGTGTCGGCTGCGGTCGCAGACGGGAAGAGCGCGAAATCGTGCCGCACCGCCGCTTCGTACAACTCACGCTTGGTCCGACCACTGAACAGGTCCGCAAACAGCTGTCTCAAGCGCGCCCAGTCGTCGGCCCGCAGCTCCTCGACCAACAGCTGCTCCCAGTCGACCGCTCGCAGCTCGTGTCCCTCGTCGATTTCGTCGAGCCAGGCGAACAGCCCGCTGAGCCGCGCTTGGGCGCCAGGTCCGACCGGACACAGCCAGATCACATGGCCATCGCGACAGCGCCAAGTCCAGGGCAACTTGCCGTCGCCCACCGACGGGCGCTCGTCGCGAGCGAGATTGCGGCGCGTCATGTCCCAGCTCCCGCTGACCTGATAGAGACCGCGCGCCGTTGCTTCCTGAATCGAGAGATCCACGTGCTGGCCGCGCCCGGTTCGGGCCCGTTGCAGCAACGCGATCAACGCGCCGATGGCCGCGTCGCCCCCGGCGTGGAGGAAGGACTGGCCGTCGTCGCTAATGTGCGCGGGTGGCCGCGACGACTCACCCGTGATCGACAGGTTGCCGCTCATCGCCCAGAAGACGATGTCGGTGCCCTGATAGTCGCGATAGGGACCACTCTGACCAAAGGGGGAGATGGAGACC
>RKRS01000165.1 GCA_007571275.1 Dehalococcoidia bacterium | reverse complement strand
CGTTTCATGTCCTACGACAACATCCTCTACGACACTGACGGCCGCGTGGCGACCGTGACCCTGAACCGCCCTGAAAAACTGAACGCGCTCTCCAACGAGTTGCGCGGTGAGATGTTCCACGCGCTCAAGCGCGCCGAAGCGGACGCCGGCGTTGGCGTCGTGATCATCAAAGGCGCGGGGCGCGCCTTCTCAGCCGGCTACGATCTGCAGCCCTCACCTGACCTGAGCAACCCACACACCAACGAGTGGACCGGCCTGCCCGACACCGGCACGACGCATCCGCAACACTACGACTGGTCGCGGCACGCGGTGATGGGCAACTTCATTATCTGGGAGCTGGCCAAGCCGGTGATCGCGCAGGTGCACGGCTACTGTCTGGCTGGCGCGACCGAGCTGGCCTCGGCCTGTGACCTACGGATCGTGGCGGAGGATTGCCAGGTCGGCTATCCACCCGTGCGCGCGATGGGCACGATGGACGCCATGTGGGCGCCCTGGCATCTACCCCAGGCCAAAGCGCGCGAGTTCGCCTATCTCGGCGACCCACACTCCGGCGCCGACATGTACCGCTGGGGCTGGGCCAACTACGCGCTCAAGTCGGAAGACCTGGACGAGTTCACCATGGAGTTCGCCCAGCGCATGGGTCACATCGATAACCACCTGTTGATGTACTCCAAACGCTCGGTCAACCGCGCCTACGAGATTCAGGGCTACAAGACCGCGATGATCTCGGGCACGGACGTCGAAGCGATGTCGAAGCACCGACCGGAAGCAGGCGAATGGGGCGAACGAGTGCGACGCGACGGCCTCAAGGCGGCACTCGAATGGCGTGACGGTCCGTTCCGCGACTTCCGCGGCGCACGGTCCAACGCTCCTCACGACCGCGAGCTGATGCGCGGCGCATCCGCTCCCTCGAAGCCCAGCTGGGACTAATCGACCGATCTCACGGCCTGACCAAACGGCACGGATAACGGCGGCTCGCCTGGGCCGACTCGAAGGGTGAGCCAACGCCGATGGCAGTGCTCTGGCTTCAGTTCGCCGCCTCCGCTGTCTTGATTCTGTTGGCGGCCCACTTCCTCGCCAGTTCCGCCGATACCGTGGCCGAGCGGACGGGTTTGGGCCGATCATTCATCGGCGTGGTCATGCTCGCCACGGCCACCTCGCTGCCCGAACTGGCGACCGGCATTAGTTCGATCGCCTGGCTCGATGCGCCCGACCTGGCGATCGGCGACGCATTCGGGAGCAATCTCTTCAACCTCTTGATTATCGGCCTGGCCGATCTCTATTGGCAAAACGGACCGCTGCTCACTGCGGTGAGTCGCACGTCGGTGCTGGTCGCGGCCCTGGGCGCGGGACTGATCGGCTTGGCCGCGCTGGCGATCTTCATCTACAGCGAGACCGACGTCACCGCCGAGTGGTTCCTCAGTCCGCTGACGATCCTGCTGCTCTTGGGATTCATCGCCGCCATGTATCTGATCTACCGCCATTCCCAACAGTCCCAGGAATCGCAGCCGTCTGACGAGTCACAGCCCGACTCCGACCGCAGCCCCCAGTCACTGTCCCGGGCCCTGCTGATCTATGCAGTGTCCGCGGCCATCGTCGTCGCGGCGGCTGTCTGGCTGGCCGACGTCGGCGAACAGATCGCCGAGACGATGCACTGGGAGGAGAGCTTCGTCGGCACGCAGTTCCTGGCGATCAGCACTTCGCTGCCCGAGATTGGCACCTCGCTCGCCGCCCTGCGACTGGGCGCGCCCGACCTGGCGATCACCAATGTGCTCGGTAGCAACGTGTTCAATATGGGCATTGTGTTGTTCTTCGACGACCTCGCCTTTACCGATGGCGCCATCTGGTCCGCCGTGTCGACCGTGCACGTCCTCTCCGGCCTGATTGCCGTGCTGATGACCATGGTCGTGATCGTCGGCATCATGACCAGACCGAGAGCCCGCGCCCGACGCTTGTGGACGCCTGAAGGCGTCACGCTCGTCAGCGCGTACGCCGGCGCGAGCGCATTGTTATTCCTCTTGGCATAGTTGACATAGCTGCGTTGGCCCGGGTTGGCAGGCCCCGCCGACCATCTGTCGCTGTCGCAACGCCGCCTTCGTACTGCGAAACTGACCCGCTACTTGACCTGCGGGCGGTTCCTGGACGCATAGCGCCCGGTGTTGGTGTAGAAGTCGAGCAGTGACACCGAGATCGCGGCGATCGGCACGGCGACGAACGCGCCCATAATTCCCCAGAGCGCCCCGCCGGTCGAGACGGCCAGAATCACCAGCATCGGATGCAGCGAGATGGAACGCCCCAGAATGAACGGGGCCATCACATTGCCCTCGATCTGCTGTACGGCGAGCACCAGGCCGCCAACGATCAGGGCGGACGTCACGCCCTCCGTCGCCAACGCGATCAGGAATGCGGCGAGTCCGGCCAGCACGGCGCCGAGCACAGGAATGAAGGCTCCGAAGAAGGTCAATACGGCCAATGGCAGCGCGAACGGGATGCCGATGATCACCAGACCGATCCCGATCAGGATCGCGTCCATGAACGCGACCAACGTGACGCCGCGAAAATATCTGCCCAGTGTGTCGAATAGCCCCGACGAGAGCGCCAGAAAATCGCGTCGATACCTGCGCCCCAGTCGGCGCGCGATCCCGCGTTGCATCGACTCGGCGTCCTTGACCAGCAGGAACGTCAATACCGCCAGGAGGATGATCCCGGCCAGCAGTTCAGCGGCCAGGCGAACGCCGGAAAAGACCCCGCCGGCAATCGTGTCCGCGTTACCGCGAATGCTGTTGAGCACGTCGTCAATCGCGGTATCGATCTCCGCGTCCGATATCCCGGCCCAGTCACCGATCGATTGCAGCACCTCGGTGAAACCCGCCTCAATGTCGACCTCAAGCTCGGCGAACTCTGAGGTCAACGTGCTGATCGTGAAGTAGCCGATCAATCCCAACAGCGCCAAACCACTGACGACGACGGCGATGGCGGCAACGACGTTAGGCGCCCCACGGCGGATCAACAGGTGTTTCGCTGGCAATAGCGCGGCCGAGAGAATCAGGGCGGCAAGCAACGGCAGGAAGATCAGCCGTAGTCGTTCGATGGCGAGACCAAGCAGAATGAAGAATCCGGCGACGACAATCATCCGAAGCGCGAGTTCGGAAACACTTTGCAACCAGCGGGGCGCGAGCGAATTCATAGGCTGCACCAACACGTTGGCGCGCAGGCTGCGCCAATCATAGGGGCGACCGATCGGTCAGGTGGTCAACGGATGGAGTAAACCCGTCGCAGTGTCGCACAGGCAAGGGCGGGTACTTGGGGAAGCGAGCGTCCGTGCTGGCGCGCGCGCAGCGCAGGAAGCTCGAACCGCGACGGGTCTGGACCAGTCGCGCCCACTCGCAATCGGCGCACAGCCCCTCTTGGATTCGGGAAAGTGTCATGGACAGCGTGTTCTGAGACACAATTGGTTGAAGCACGCTGATCGGCGTGCGTAGGATCGTTGGAACGTTCGATGAGCGCGCACTCGGCTCTTGCAGGCGCGCCGGGGAACAGACTGTACGTCGGGATGCGACTGACAATTCTCGGTTCTGGAGCAGCATGCGCCGGCGCGGGCGGCAACAGCTCCGGCTACCTGGTGGAGGACGCTGATATCCGAATCCTGCTCGATTGCGGTCATGGCGTCGCCAGCAGCCTGGTCGCGATGACGCCAGCTAGCGAGATCGACCATATCTTCATTTCCCATATGCACGCCGATCACTTTATCGATCTGCTCCCCTTGCGCTTTGCCGTCACCAAAGAGATGAGCGGACTGCCCGAACGCCGTAGCTGTCTGCACCTCCCACCGGGCGGCGTTGCCTCATTGACCCAAATTCTCTCCGCTGTCTGTTTTCCAACCGACTTCTTCGAAAACGTCTGGCGCGTCCGTGAGTATCAGGCGGGTGAAGTGTACGAGCTTGCCAACGGCCTGGAGGCGCGGCTGGCCAGCGGGGTGCACTACATCCCGGGCTGGGCCATCCGGCTCGATGGCGCTTCCAGTCTGACCTACACCGGCGACACGGCGCCGTCCCCGGCCGTCTGCGACCTGGCCGCCGGTAGCGATCTGCTGCTCGCTGAGGCGACCCTGTCCGAGCCTGAGCATGGGCCGGTTCGTGGACATCTGACCGCTTCTCAGGCCGCGGACCTGGCAGTGGCGGCGAATGTTGGCCAGCTGATGCTGACTCACTTCTGGTTCGACGCAGACCGCGAGGCAATCAGGGCAGAAGCGGCGCAGCGATTCCCGCGATCAGTGCGGGTGGCGAGCGACGGACTGGTCACAGAATTCTAGTTGTGACGGCAGGATCTCGTATCTGCCGAATCCGCTCTTGGGCGACCGATATTGACAGGTAAGCTGGAGCTGTGAATCAGAACGATCCGATCCTGCGTGGCGAATCGATCACGGTGCGCGTCGACGACAAGGCATTACTCGACGATGTCAGCCTCGGTGTGTACAGCGGCGAGTTGCTCGGCGTGGTCGGCCCGAATGGCGCTGGTAAGACCACGCTGCTCAAGGCGCTCTCGGGAGACGTGGAGCCTTCCGCCGGCACGGTCTACATCGACAATCGGCCACTGAAAGACTTCGATGCGCGAGAACTGGCCCGTCGACGCGCCGTGATGCCGCAAAGCTCGTATCTGCCGTTTCTGTTCACGGCGCGCGAGGTCGTACGCATGGGCCGCGCTCCCTGGGAAGGCGAGCGTGGCGAACGTGAACACGGCGCCAGGCTGACTGACTACGCCATGGGCCTGACCGACACCCGCGACTATGCGGTCCGCGCCTATCCCACGCTGTCTGGTGGCGAGCAGTCTCGCGTCACCCTGGCCCGAGTGCTGGCGCAGGAAACGCCGATCCTGCTGATCGATGAGCCGACGGCGCATCTCGACCTTCGCCATCAGCACCTGGTGCTGCAGCTCGCGCGCGAGCTCGCATCAGAAGGCGCCGTGGTGGTCGCCGTGTTGCACGATCTGAATCTGGCCGCCATGTATGTCGACACGGCGATCGTGCTGCATCGCGGCCAGGTCGTTGTCTGCGGGCCCGCCCAGGAGTCGCTGCATCCGGACATTCTGGGACCGGTATTCGGCATCGATTTCGCGCTGCAACCGCATCCGAATCTGGAGCGGCCGCTCTTGGTCCCCCTGCCGACCACGCTGTCGCGACAGCGCCGCTGAGCATCGCTTTCCCCTCGCGACTATCCGGCGCCTTGCGTCACGCAGGCGACACATGACGGAGCGGCAAGAGAGATTACGCGTGATTTTCTCACGTTTTGTATATATTTGCCGACTGTTGGCGATAAACTTGTAAGTGCCACTCTCCTGAAGGCAGGCCATCGCCAACAACGAGTGGGGGCGGGAGGCTCACATGCGACCACGAGAAACTCGAACAAGTCTGCTCGAGCGTGTTGTAGAGCTTGGCGGCGCCACCGTTGCGCAGCTATCCGACGAACTCGACATTTCCGACGCCACGGTGCGACGACACCTCGATCGCCTCGAGGCTGAGGGATTGCTGCGGATCGAGGCGCTGCGGCGTGGGCCCGGGCGTCCCTCGTACCTCTACCGTGCGACTGACGCCGGCGTCAGAGCGGTGCGTGACCACACGCCCGAGCTGGCGGAGCGCCTGCTTACCGAGATCACCCGATTACAGGTCGAGCAGTCTGCCCTGTCGGAAGCCTTGGCTGACCAGGTCGCCGACGCGCACCGCGCGGAAGTCCCCGATGGATCGCTCGAGCAGCGCGTCGACGCCGTGGTCGACGCCTTGCGCCCGGAAGGCATTCTGGATCACTGGCAACGCACCGACAACGAGCTCAGACTGGTCAACAACGCGTGTCCGTATCTGGGCGCCGCGACGACGAGTTCCTGCGTCTGCGATGCCGATCGGTTGGTGATCGAGAAACTACTGGGTGTCGAAGTTGAGCAGACGCTGCGTCTCGCCGAGGGCGATGACGGTTGCGTCTATGTCGTCCCGCTACACCCGATCTCGCTCGACGCCGAATTCAAACAGGCCGTCTAGTGGCGCTTCGCGGCCACTAACGTTGAGCACAAGCAAAGGAAGACGGTGAATGACACCGCCGCCACTATTCGAGATTGACGCGCTGCAGGTCGCTGTAGAGGACAAACAGATCGTCAATGGCCTGTCACTGACCCTCCGACCTGGTGAAGTGCACGCGATCATGGGGCCCAACGGCTCGGGCAAGAGCACACTGGCCAACGCACTGATGGGGCACCCGCGTTACACCGTCAACGGCGGGGATATCCGCCTCGCTGGCGAGAGCGTGATCGAGCTGGCGCCCGACGAGCGCGCTCGCGCCGGGCTGTTCCTCGCCTTTCAGTACCCGACCGATATTCCCGGCGTCTCGATGATTAACTTCCTGCGCCGGGCGATGACCGCGCGGCGCGGTGAAGAGATTCCCGTGCGCGAGTTCCGCCAAGTATTGAATCAGGTCCTCGGTCGGCTGCAGATGGATGAGCAGTTTGTCCGTCGCTACGTCAACGACGGCTTCTCCGGTGGTGAGAAGAAGCGCGCCGAAATCCTGCAGCTGGGCTTGCTCCAGCCGCTCGTCGCCGTGATGGACGAGACCGACTCCGGCCTCGACATCGACGCCTTGCGGATTGTCAGCGAAGGGATCAACACGTTCCATTCCGATGACAACGCGATCCTGCTGATCACTCACTACCAGCGGATTCTGCGCTACGTACAGCCCGACCATGTTCACGTCCTGATTGATGGACGCATTGTGGAATCAGGCGACGCCAGTTTGGCCGAGCGGCTCGAGCGTGGCGGCTACGAACCGTTCATGGAACGAACCAGAGAAAGGGCGCTGAGCTCATGACCACCCCCGCATCAGACGCGCCGGTCACTCGCCGGAGCGAGTACGAGTACGGCTTCCACGACGACGTTGAGGCGCTGGTCAAGCTGCCCAAGGGTCTCTCGCGCGAGGTCGTGAACACGATCTCCGACATTAAGGAAGAGCCCGAGTGGATGCGCAAGCTGCGGCTCAAGGCGCTCGACCACTTCAATGCTCGACCAATGCCCGAGTGGGGCGGCGAACTGGGCGATATCGACTTCAACGACATCCACTACTACGTCCGCGCCACCGACCGCGACGAGTCGGACTGGGATGACGTCCCCGACTACATCAAGGACACCTACGACAAGCTCGGCATTCCTGAAGCCGAAAAGCAGGGACTGCTGGCCGGCGTCGGCGCGCAATACGACTCTGAGGTCGTCTACCACAACATCCGTGAAGACCTCGAGGAGAAGGGCGTCCTCTTCCTCGGCACCGATCAGGCGCTGCGCGAGTACCCGGAACTGGTCCGCGAATACTTCACGACCGTGATTCCGCCCAACGACAACAAGTTCGCCGCGCTGAACACCGCGGTCTGGTCAGGCGGTTCGTTCATCTACGTTCCGCCTGGCGTCACCGTCGATATCCCGCTGCAGGCCTACTTCCGCATCAACTCCGAGGACATGGGCCAGTTCGAGCGCACGCTGATCATCGCCGACGAGGGCGCGCAGGTGCACTACGTCGAAGGCTGCACCGCGCCGATCTACTCGTCCGACTCGCTGCATTCGGCCGTCGTCGAAATCGTCTGTAAGGCTGGCTCCAACGTCCGCTACACGACGATCCAGAACTGGTCGAACAACGTCTACAACCTGGTCACCAAGCGCGCGACCGCCTACCAGGACGCGGTGATGACCTGGGTCGACGGCAATCTCGGCTCCAAGCTGACCATGAAGTACCCGGCTGTCTACCTGATGGAGCCGGGCGCACACGGTGAAGTGCTCTCGATCGCTTCCGCCGGACAGGGGCAGCACCAGGACGCCGGCGCCAAGATCGTCCACGCCGCGCCGAACACGACCTCCGTGATCACTTCCAAGTCACTCTCGATGGACGGCGGCCGCTCGACCTACCGCGGCCTGCTCAAGGTCTACGACGGCGCCGACGGTTGCCGCTCCAACGTCCGTTGCGACGCGCTGATGCTCGATGAGCACTCGCGCTCCGACACCTACCCGGTCATGGAGATCGACGAGAAGCGCGTCGACATCGGCCACGAAGCGACGGTCTCCAAGGTTGGCGACGAACAGCTCTTCTACCTGATGGCTCGTGGGCTGTCGGAGGGCGAAGCGACCAAGATGATCGTTAACGGCTTCGTTGAGCCAATTATCAAGTCGCTTCCGCTCGAATACGCGGTCGAGATGAACCGGCTGATTGAACTGCAGATGGATGGCGCGATTGGCTAGTCCGAGCCAGCTGGCTGATTGCGCCCAACAGCCATTGGGTGGTTAGTGAGGGGCGGTTGATGATCCAGGCAGCGCTGGACGCGCCAGTTGCAGCGGAGACCAAGCCCGACGACCTGCGTGCTCAGGTGTCGAGTCTGAGTCGGTCAAAGGGCGAGCCAGACTGGCTGTTGGCCTTCCGCCTGGCCAACCTCGAGCATGCGCTTGGAATGGAGTGGTGGACCGGACAGGAAGAATCCTGGCGTCGAACCCCACGAGAGCGCCTGCCCCGCCGCGCGCGAGTCGGGCGGATCGCCGCGCTCGGCAATAGCGCGGAAATCACCGCGCCGCCTCATGTCTTTGCTCCCCACGCCCACGCCGGGTTGGTCCATCAGATCGACGGCCGGGTCGCCTCATCTGATCTCGCCGCACGGGCCGCCGCCGATGGCGTCATCATCCAACCGCTCTCCGTCGCCGCACGCCAACATCCAGGCCTGCTGCAGGAGTGGCTTGGCGCCGTCGGGCCGCCGCTGGATCGATACGACGCCTTTGGCCGCGCACTCTGGACCCAGGGCGTCTTCGTCTACGCCCCTCGTGGCGTTGTCGTCGACGAGTCATTGTTCTATCTGGTTACACAGGACGTCAGCCAGGGCGACCACTGGCACTACACCCTCATTGTTGCCGAGCGTGAATCACAGGTCTCGCTGATTGATGCCGGCGACGCCAACGACCGCAGCGCTGTCCTCGACGAATCGCCACTCATCCACGCCTCCGTCGAGCTGATCGCTCAGGACGGCGCTCACCTGCAGTTTGCCTCCGTCCAGCGCTGGCATCGACAGACGGCCGCGATCTCGACGACGCGTGGGCGGGTCGGACGCGATGCATCGATTCGCGTGACGACCGCCGCCTTTGGCGCTGACCTCGACAAGCAGCGGATCGACATGGATATGTCGCAGAGCGGCGGATTCGCTGAGATCCGCGGTCTCTTCGTTGGTGACGGCAAGCAACATATCGAGCACGTCACCACGCAGCACCACAAGGGCGTCGGCGCGACCAGCGATCTGCTCATTCGTGGCGTACTGACCGATGATTCGCAAGCTGTGCAGTATGGACTCATCCGCATCGAGCCAGAGGGCCAGAAAACCAACGCGCACCAGACGATGCGCAACCTGCTGCTCGACGATGGCGCTGGCGCCGACCCGATCCCGATGCTCGAGATCGAAGCTGACGACGTAAAGTGCTCTCACGCCGCCGCCGTCGGCCCGGTTGATCCCGACCAGCTCTTCTATCTGCAGGCGCGCGGTATTCCGCCCAGGGTCGCTGAGCGGATGGTGGTGCGCGGATTCCTCTCCGAGATTGCTGACGGGGTAGCTGACGAGCACATGCGAGAAGTCATCGACGAGCTGGTCGAAATTCAGCTTGATCCGAAGGGTGTGTCGTGACCCACCTTGAGCGAGTCGGTCAATTGGATGAGATCGAACCAGGCACAGCGCGGGTCGTCGAGGTCGATGGGCAAAGCATCGCCCTCTGCCGGGTTGACGATGGTGAACTGTATGCGATCGAGAATCGTTGCACCCACGACGACGGTCCGCTCGGCGAGGGCGAGCTAGACGGCGATCGCATCGAGTGCCCGCGTCACGGAGCGCTCTTCGATGTCACCACTGGCCGAGCGGTGACGCTACCTGCCATCGGTAAGGTGCGCTGCTTTGCGGTTCAAGTCTCCGACGGCGCCGTCCAGATCGAGATTGACTGAATTGACTGACATGACCACGCTGACGCCGCTCGACACCACCGCGATCCGGGCGCAGTTCCCGATCCTCGCGCGCGAGGTGCACGGTCGACCATTGGTCTACCTCGACAATGCGGCCACGACGCAAAAGCCGCAGTCAGTGATTGATGCGCTCAGCCACTACTACTCGACCACGAACGCCAACATCCATCGCGGTCTGCATACCCTGGCCGAGGAAGCGACCGCCGCATACGAAGGCGTGCGCAAACAGGTCGCCGCCTTCATCGGCGCGGCGAGCCACCGCGAAGTCGTGTTCACCCGCAATACGACCGAGTCGCTCAACCTGCTCGCCTACACGCTGGGCGACCGCCTGCGTCCGGGCGATGAGATCGTGCTCAGCGCAGCCGAACACCATTCCAATCTCGTTCCCTGGCAACTGGTGGCCCAACGCACTGGCGCGGCGCTGCGCTTCATCGAGCTGAACGACGATCAGCAGATCGATGTCGACACGGCGCGTGCCGTGATCAACGCCAACACCCGAATCGTCTCCATCGTCCATATGTCGAACGTGCTGGGCAGCGTCGCGCCGGTGGCCGAGATTGCTGAAATGGCACGCTCAGTCGGCGCCGCCATGATCGTCGATGCCGCGCAAAGCGCTCCGCACATCCCGGTCAACGTTGACGATCTCGGCGTCGATTACCTGGCATTCTCGGCGCACAAGATGCTTGGCCCGACCGGCGTGGGCGTGCTCTGGGGACGCCAGGCGTTACTCGCCGACCTCGACCCCTTCCTCGGCGGTGGAGAAATGATCAGCGTGGTCACCCGCGAGGAATCGTCCTGGGCCGCCCTCCCGCACAAGTTCGAGGCGGGCACGCCGAACATCGCCGACGTGATCGCCTTCGGCGCGGCGCTTGAGTTCCTCAACGATGTCGGCATGGACGCCATCGCAGCGCATGACGCGGAGTTGACCCACTACGCGGTCGAGCAGTTGTCACGGCTGGAAGGTCTGGATATCTACGGACCGTCCGATCCAGCTGAGCGCTCGGCAGTCGTCGCCTTCAACTACCGCGACATCCATTCGCACGACATCGCGACCATCCTCGACCGGGCCGGGATTGCAGTGCGCGCCGGGCATCATTGCGCGCAGCCGTTGATGCGCACGCTCGGTGTCCCTGCCACCGCGCGGGCGTCCTTCTACCTCTATAACGAGCGTTCAGAGGTCGACGCGCTGGTAGACGGCCTGTTGGAGGCCGGCGAACGCTTCGGATTTGATCGGTAAGGCCAAGCGGAGTCAACCTATGGCAAGCAATCGGGAATCGCAGAACCCCGTCGATCTGGACGATCTCTACCGTGACGTGATTCTTGAGCATTATCGACGCCCGCGAAATCGTGGACAGCGCGACGACGCCACGGTCTCCGCCGAGGGCTTCAATCCCTCCTGCGGCGATGAAATTCAGCTCTCCGTCGCGATTGTCGACAACGTGGTGAGCGGTATGGGTTTCGGCGGCAGCGGCTGCTCCATCTCGCAAAGCTCGGCCTCGATGATGACCGAGGCGATGAGCGGCCGCTCGCTTGAGTCGGCGCGGGAGATGTCGAAGCATGTCCAGCAGATGCTGACCGACGACAGCTTCGATCTCGATGCGGTCGATCTGGGAGATCTGGAAGCGCTCTCGGGCGTGGCCAGGTTCCCGGTACGGATCAAGTGTGGGCTGCTCGCCTGGAAGGTGCTCGATCAGGCGTTGGCCAATGCAACCGGCGAGGCCGTCGACGACGACAGCGATATTCCCACCCGCGTGACCAGCGGGTGACCGGTAACACCTCTCGGACAGGAGACTGAACATGGCTACCGAACAGGAAGTGCTTGAGGCGCTGAAGACGGTCTTCGACCCCGAGATCGGTATCAATATCGTCGATCTCGGCCTGGTCTACGCCGTTGAGACGCCAGCCGAGGACACCGTCAAGGTGTCGTTCACGCTGACCTCGCCGGCCTGTCCCGTCGGCCCGATGATCAAGGCGCAGGTCGAGCAGGCCGCCTCGACCGTCGACGGTGTTGACATTGTCGAGTCGGAGATCGTCTTCTCGCCGCCCTGGGACCCGCGTGAGATGTGCTCGGACGAAGCCAAGTTCGAGCTGGGTATCTTCTAAGTCGCCCGTCCCAAGCAGGTCCACGCTCGGAGGCGGGGACGGAGACTCGCCTCATCCTTGGCCTTGCCTCGTCCCCGACTCGATTGGTGGGCTGCTCGGTTCGGCGCTTTTCCCGTTCGTCGATACGGCCCGCGTCCCGTTGCCGAACTGGTGCTGCGGCTCCATCCGCGCGACCAACCGCGTCGCCACCGGACGCAGCACGCGCAATGCCTGCCGCACCTGCCAGGGCTTGCTGAGGAAGTGCGCCGTGCCGAAGAAGAGCATCGACAACACCAGACAGCCCACGTTGACGATGAACAGCAGGTTGTACGAGCCGGTCAGCTCGTAGATTGCTCCGCCGACGGTCGGGACGAGAAACTGCCCGATGGTCTCGATCATGAACAGCGTGCCCATGATCGCCCCAAAGTGCGCGAGACCGAACGTCTTGGGCAGAATCAGCGGCTCCAGCACCGGTCCGCCGGCGGAACCGACCAGCCAACAGCAGAGGAAGAGCACGATCGCCAGGGTGAGGTTGGCGTCGTGCAGTAAAAGCAGGATCAGCATCCCCAGCGACATGATCGCCGCCAGGCCCACTGAGGCCAGCTCGATCGAGGGAATGCGTTCCGCCAGCAGGCCGAACGTGGGACGCGAGATCAGTCCGCCCACGGCCTGCAATGTGAGCAAGAGCGAGATCGTCTCACGGCTGATGCCCATCGACTCGTAGACCGGCGTGCCATTGAACATCCAGCCGAACATGGCGAAGAAGAAGGTGGCGAAGGCGAGCGCGATCACCCAGAAGTTGGGTGTGCGGATCGCCTCGCGCACGGTCAGACCGCCGAGCTGCTGCGGTTGCGGCGGACTGGCGCCGGCAGGCGCGTGTTCGCCATCGACCTGCAGCCCCTTCTCGCTCGGGTGATTGCGCACGATGAACAGGCCCAGCGGCAAGAACACCGCCGCCAGCACCGCAGCGGCGAACAGGAACGATGCATCCCAGCCGATGTTGTCGATGATCTGCTGCATCGGCGCGGCCAGGAAGCCGCCCAGTGAGAAGCCCATCGCCATGATCCCCACGGCGCGACCACGCTTACGGTCGAACCAGCGCGAGATCAGCACCTGGAAGGGGATGTAGAACATGAAGCCGCGGCAGAAGGAGTTGATCGCGAAGTAGAGATACCACTCGAGGATCGACGACGTTGTCGCCAGCAGGACGTAGGAGGCGCAGGTGAAGACGGTGCCCCAGATGATCGAGCGGCGCGGCCCCCAGCGGTCGACCACTTTGCCCGCCAGGGGCGAGGCGAGCCCGCTGACCAGCAGCGAGACTGAGATACCGGTCTGCAACAGCGTGCGTGACCAGCCGAACTCCTGCTCCAGCGGCGTCACGTAGTAGCCCAGCACCCAGAAGGACACGCCAGACGCGATCGCCATGCCGATCACCGCAGCGATCAGCAGATACCAGCCGTAGTAGGCGTTGCGCAGTTTCGTGATCACCAAGGACTCAAATGACGGCCCATCGGCGTGTGTTCAATGCCCCGAGATGGACGACCAGGTGAATGCTACCGTGTGCCCACGCGGCAACCTGTGCCTCGCGATGCACATTGCCATTCGCAGACGAATCACGCGCCCGGTAGCGCGATCTCCGCAGCGGCCTCGATCACCTGTCCCTCGACGGCCACCACCGCTGTGATCGCATTCGCTGACCGCAGCTGAATCCAGGGGTGACTGCGTGAACCGCCCTCGTAACTGAGGCTGCTGGACCGCGAGAGCCAGGCCTGGCGCACATCATGCTGACAGGGAATCTCCGACGCTGCGCCACTGCCGTTGCTGGGCTGCACCACCAGCAGTGGGTCGTAGCGGACAATCGCCACCGCCGCCGCTTCAGTGGTTGGTGATTGGAGGGTCACGGTCAGGCCGTCGCCGGCGTTAAATCTGGATTCGATTCCATCGTCGCTGCGCTCAATGTCAATCTCGCTGACGCTCGGCAGATACTTCCAGTGCGCGGCGATCGCGTTGCGGGCGGCTTCGTTGTTCACGATTGAGGAGACGACGTAGAAGGCGGGGATCAGCCCGACTCGACAGCCGACCATGAGCAGCGCTTCGCGATATGGACCGACCGGACTGTCGGCGCGGTCGATCACGCTGACTCGGCCATAGGTGGGAGCCGAACGGGTCACAACGTTGGGCAGGTTGCGACGGGCGTTCGGTACCGGCACCTCGAAGGTGATGTGCTGGACGACTGCTTCGCCGATCTCCCAGGGAGGCGCGGGCGCGTCACTCTCGCCGTCCACGGCGGGCAGGCTGGCGCTGTCGATCAGACCGGCTTCAGGCATGATGCTTCCTTCCGCCGAGCCAGAGGCCCGGCCGCTACGTTGCGCTGCGCAAGCTACGTCGTCGGCGTCTGACAGAATCCCAGTCCCCAGGCCCCGGCCCCGAGTAATCCGCCGACCGTCGGTCCCAGCTCCGTCACATGGATTTCGTCAACCGCGAGTCGTTCCGACGCCTTCTGGCGCAGCCGTTCGGCCGCCTCCGGCGCGAGCGCGTGTGTGACGACCAGGATCGCCGGCTGTCCGTTGAGAATCTCGGCGGCGCGTGCGAGCAGCGAGTCTTCGGCCTGGTCGGCGTCGTCCGCCAGTTCGACCGCTTTGATGCGGTCGCGGGCGCGGAAGACCGGCACGCCAAAGTCCAGCGAGCCAATCCCGCTCTGCGACTGCACGGCGGACAGTTCACCGGCGCGGTCGAGCCCGTCAACGTCGGGCGCGAGCATGAAGATGTCAGCGCTCAGCGTCACCTCGTCCAGCGCCTGCTCCACGGCGACGAGATCAGCGCTGCTCTGGGCGACACGAGCCACGGCCAATGCGATGGCCGCCTGCGCGGCCGTCGAACGCGGAGTCTGGTGCACCCGCACCGAGACGTCATGGAAGTGCTCCATTCGGCGCGAAGCGTATTCGGCGGCGTCGAATGACGGACTCGACGAGCCGAACGCCTGGCACAGACAGATCACTCCTTCATCGTGGTCCGCCGCGACCTCCTCAAAGATCGTTTCCCAATCTTCCGAGGTGACGCCGTTCAAGGTCAGCCGTTCGCCGCGAGCGAGCGTGTCATAGAATTCTGCGTGGCTCTGTTCGCCCTGGCTGTAGTACGTCGCGCCCAGGCTGTAGCCCACCGGCGCAGTCCGCAACCCGCGCTCGCTGAGCAGCTCAGCAGGAAGATCGACCGAAGAATCACAGACGATGGCGACCGACATGCCCTTGCTCGCCTCCCACGTGGTGCGCCGTGAGCCAACCAGACCCACGCGCGATCAGGCGCTCAGAATGCTAGCATCTCTAGCGTCAGCTATCTCGCCTGGGGGATAGTGTCAAGCTGTGACGGGAGCGCGTCTGGTACTCCCGCGCTGGAGCGTAACGAGTCTGACATGAAATTCGGCATCTTCTACGAGCATTCGGTGCAGCGTCCCTGGTCGGAGATTTCCGAGTGGCGCGCCTATCATCAGGCGCTGGAACAGATCTGTCTGGCCGATGAGCTCGGCTTCGACCAGGTCTGGGAGGTGGAGCACCATTTCCTCGAGGAATATAGCCATTCCTCAGCCCCGGAGGTCTTCCTCTCGGCGGCCGCGACGATGACCGAGAACATCCACATCGGACAGGGCATCGCGCTCTGCCTGCCCCAGGTCAATCACCCGGCCCGCGTCGCCGAGCGCGCCGCGGCGCTCGACATCATCTCCAACGGACGGCTCGAGTTCGGCACCGGCCGCGCGGCGACCTGGACGGAACTCGGCGGCTTCCAGGTCGAGCCTGACGACACCAAAGACATGTGGGACGAAGTCATCCGCGCGATCCCCAATATGTGGACCAACGAGATCTCGAGCTGGGATGGCAAGTACTTCTCGATGCCCGAGCGCGCCGTGTTGCCCAAACCGGTGCAGCAGCCGCATCCGCCCATGTGGGTGGCGGTCTCGAGCCCGGAAACCGCCATCCAGGCCGCCGAACGCGGCATGGGCCTGCTCGGCGTATCGATCGGCACGCCGGCGCAGTACGAACAGCGCATCGCCGACTACCGCCGCGTGATCCGCAACGCCGACCCGGTCGGCAAGTTCGTCAACAACTGCGTCAACGGCGTCGGCTGGATGTACTGCGGCGAATCGGACGAGGAAGCGCTCGCGCTCGGCGGAGCCGGGGCGATGGCCTTCATGAGCGCCGCGGCCCACCTGGTCGGCGTCGGCAGCATCTATCCGTCGCCGGCCTATAGCTCGCAGGCCAGCGCGATCCAGCTCCGCGACAGACCCGGCGACGTGATCAATCCGCTCCAGCAGGGCACGCCGATCGGCAATCCCGACACGGTCATCGCCGCCCTGCGTCAGTGGGAAGCGATCGGCGTCGACCGCATGGTCTTCCTGATCAACTTCGACCAGGTCGTCCCACACGAGAAGATCTTGGCCTCGCTGAAGCGCTTCGCCCGCGAGGTGATGCCCGCGTTCGAAGAGCCTGAGCGAGCGCCGCTGACCCGCCTGCCCGACTTCGGTGCGGTCGAGGAGGTCGGTCTGCTCGCCGCAGCAGGCGGCGACTAAGCCTCCAGCACTCCGCGCACCCCGCAATGGGTGACCTGAACTTCCGCACACGCAGCCCGGAGGAGACGCCTCTTTCTTCACACTCCCTCCCCCTGGGGGAGGACGTACCGTTCTTCATACCGCCCCGGAGGAGACGCACTGTTCTCCATACTCCCCCCTCTGGGGGGAGATGCCGCAGGCAGAGGGGGGCTTCCCAGCAGCCCCATCAGTCATCCCGCCTTCGCGGGAGCAGGCTCTACGGAACAGCTCCCTCCAGCGTGGGAAGCGAGATTTTTCTCGGCCTCTGCGCTACGTCTGAATCCGTTAATCTTCCACCACCAGAACCAGAGCGAGTCAAGGAGCGGAATAATGGAACGCCGAAACTACTGGCAACGGATGCGCCGATCGCAGATGAGCCGGCGCGCCCTCCTGCGAGCTTCGGGACGCGCCGGCGTCGGCGCAGCGGGATTGGCGCTGGTCGGCTGCGGCGACGACGATGACGACGCCCAGCCACAGGCCGCCGCTCAGGCGCAGCAGCAACAGGCTCAGCCGCAGCCCGCAGCGCAGCAGCAGGCTCAGCCGCAGCAACAACAGCAGCAGTCGATGCAGCCGGGGGGGGGGCAGGCGGAACAGCAGGCCGACCAACAGGCGCAACAACAGGTCCAGCAGGAATCAGACGCCGAAGCACAGGACGAGCAACAGCAAGCCCAGCAACAGGCCGTCGCCGTCGGCAACCGCCAGTACGGCGGCAACTACTCAATTGCAACATTGCCGAACTGGGATGGATTTGATCCACACCGAGCGAATCTCGCCCATCCCTTCCAGGTGTTCAATGACACCATGGGCCGTCTTGTGGAGATGTACAACAACCAAGGTCCCATCTACGCTCCCGACCTCTCCTCACTGCCAGAAATTCCGGATGCGGAGACGTACATCTTCCGTATTGATCAGGGCGCGTATTTCTGGGATCAATATCCGACGGAGGGCGGACGGGCGTTTACCGCCCTGGATGCAGAAGCAAACATCACTCGGCAGATAGAAGCACTGGATGCTGACGGGGTGCCGGACGCGAGGTTTGCGCGCGCCGGCCAGTATCAGCAGACCGCATCAGTCGATGTGCCGGACGAGCAAACGCTGGTCTGTAAGACGGACGGCCCGAACGCGACGTATCTCGAGACCGTACATATGGCATATTCCTTCATGACCTCAGTCGAGGCGTTGGAATTGTGGGATCAGCAGTGGCTTAATGAGCAATTCAACGTCGAACTGGTTTCTGGCTGCGGACCATTCATTCCGACGATCTACGAACCGGAGATCAGACTCCATCTTGAGCGAAATCCTGACTACCACCGTTCCGTGCAGGGCCAACAGATGCCGTTCCTGGACTCTGTGACCTGGAACCTGTTCGCTGACGAAACCGCAATCGAAACGGCGTACCGCAACGGTGATCTGGATGCGGTCAGTCTGAACGCTGCCGCGACGGAGGGGGTTGCTGCGGACTTCCCCGAGCACATCCGCTATGAGCGGGGAGTCGTGCTGCCCCTGGCCATGCGCTTCAACTACAACACCGAATGGGCAGAGAACCCATGGTTAGATCGCCGCGTACCGTACGCCTTCCACGTGGCGATGGATCGCGACCTGATCATCGATTCTGTCTATCTGGGCAAGGGTAAACCGTCCACCATCCAGCACCTGAACTGGTACCACGGTTGGGCAATCGACCAGGAGACGACGCGCACCCTGCCCGGATACCGGCCAAACAAGGATGAGGACATCGCCATGTCCCGCCAGCTCATTGATGCTGCGGGGGTGGAGGAAGGAACCGAGTACACGCTGATCGTGGCCGACATCTTCGAGGGTCTCTATCCAGGCTCCTCTGAGTTGTACACGAACATGTTCGAGAGCGCGCTGGGTGTATCGATCAAAATTGAGCTCACGCCGTATGACTCGATCTTCGGTCAACTTCCCGGCGGGCAGTTCCCCGGCCATATGCCGATCTGGGTTGGCGCCGGTACCGGGGATCCCACTGGCCAATGGAACGCTCGCCTGGTGTTCGGCGGCTCGGAGAACTGGGAGCGCTACAACCATCCGCCCACCGAGGAGATCGTCAAGAAGATGTTGGTGACTCTCGACCCTGAGGCGCGTCGGGAGATGGCCAGAGAGGTCTCCTGGATTCTCCTCGGCGAAGACGAGCGCTATGGGCTGGACGGGTTTGCCGCCTTCTCAGTCATGGGCAATGGGATCGAGACGGGCATTCACCAGCCCTATATCCAGTTCCCCGAACACGCCTTCAACGTCTGGGAACGCGAGGGCTGGCACTGGCGCAAGGAAACCTCGATGGACACAACCCATCCCGACTTCCCCGGCAACCGCGCCTAGTGCGTCTCGCCCCTCTCCGTCGTTCCTGCGGAAGCAGGAACCTCGAGGCATTCAGGCAGTGGCGTCCGCGCGACGTCATTCCCGCCTTCGCGGGGATGACGAGAAGTAATCCTCTTCCGTCATCCCCGCGCGCAGGAACCTCAACGCGCCGATGTTGGGGCGGCGGTGCGGGAACGCCATTCCGAGCTCGGCTGCGTTAGTAAACTGCGCGATTGAGGAGCCCGTCCTCAGCGCTCAGCGCTGAGGACGGGCGCGTATATCCTGCGGACATTACATATCTGCGAGTTCGTGCAGAATTTCACATCCCAACCGAGAGGCTCGCCCAGATGGCTGACTCAGTGTCCGAGGCCCACCAGCAGATCGCCGTCCGCTACCCGCGCTCCGCATCGTTGCGGGACGGCCACCGCATCACCCTGCGACTGATGGCGCCCGGCGACGAGGACCTGATCCTCGATTTCGCCCGTTCGCTGCCGACCGACGACCTGCTCTTCCTGCGCCGCGACATTACCCAGCGCGGCCCCGTGGAGCGCTGGATGCAGGAGATCGAAGAACAGCGCGTCTTCACGGTGCTCGGCTTCGACGGCGATGAACTGTTGGGCGAGGGCGACCTCAATTACTCCTCCGCCGATTGGACCCGCCACTTGGGCGAGATTCGCCTGTTGCTCTCGCCGGCTGCCCGCGGCCGGGGTTTGGGCCGTGTGCTGGCCGAGGAAATCTACGCCATTGCCCAGCTGCTCGAGCTGCAGCTGCTCACGGCCCGCATGGTGCTTGACCAGGCCGCCGCCCAGTCGGTCTTCCGACGCCTCGGCTTCCAGCGCGAGGCCGTGCTCTGGGACTACGTGATCGACGCCGATGGCAAGACCCACGATCTACTCATCGCCACCCGGCGAATGAAATCCCCCCGCTCAGGCTCATAACTGGGTTTACACTCCCCCCTCTGGGGGGAGATGCCGCAGGCAGAGGGGGGCTTCCCTAGCCCCCCAGTCCTCCCGTCTTCGCGTTAGTCAACCAGGCCGTGCAGGCGATTAAAGTCGATGTGACGGTCAGGATTCAATTCGCGTCCCGTGAGTCCTGGATAGTCGGCGTCGTAGCGCCAGGCGCGGAAGACCCAGTTGCAGATGTCGCCGCGCTGCGTCACCTGGAATGGCGAAACCCATTCCCAGACCACCGTGCTCTGTGAATCGATTTCGAAGAGCCGACCGGCCGCCCCTTCGGTGACCAGGTAGTTCCCGTTGGTCAGTTGCGACACCCCCGAAATGTGGGCCGAGAAAAACTGCTCGCGCGGCTCTCCCTGATAGACCACGTCGAACGCATCGGTCTGAGGATCGATTGCGAGAATGCGCGAGTAACACAGGTCCTGCAATCGATGCATCCCGTTGTCATAGACCAGTATCCGACCGTTCGGCAGCCAGGTCGCGTGATGCTGGTGTGACAGCTCCGGCTGGCCGAAGCGCCAACGCAGCCTGCCCGGACCGCCGTCATCGGCTGGATCGACGATGCCGATCGTGCTCGTGTTGCGTGACGAGAAGAGCAGCCCGCCGTCGGGAATGCGCTCGATGCTATTGACGTGCGTCCATTCCCAGCGGTTCTCCAGCGGGCAGATCGGCGCGTCATCAGGGGACAGCACTCGCCACAGGTTGATCCGGCTGACCTCATTGCCTGCCGCATCGATTTCGATGATGTCGTCACCCATCATGTTGGGCGGCATCGGCTGGTCGGGCAGATGACCGCCACCGATTACCGACTCTTCGACATCCTTGGTCGTCGGTACCCACTCCAGGGATATGGTGTGTCCGTTCTCGAGCCGATGGAAGTCATGGTGGATGCCGAGATTGTCGTATTCCCAAACGACGTTGCCGTCCCAGTCAAGCTCACGCAGGCCATTGCCGCGTCCGCCCAGAAAGTTGAAGATGTCGGGCGGCCCGCCGGGATCGAGCGAGAATCGCGTGACCTCTTCACCCGTCCGCGGCGGCGGTGGATCACCCGGCGCCACCATCGCCAGGAGATTGCCGTTGGGCAGCAGTTCGACGTTGAACAGTCGGCGATCATCAACGCGCCAACGATGCACCACGCGTCCCTGCATGTCGATCAGCGCGGCGTCTCGGGCGCCGGTACCGCACATCAGGGTGTACCCCTTCGACGACCGGGCCGGGTTGTGGTGGGTCAGTCCGTTGGGACGATGAATCGGCCAGCCCATAATCGGCCTTTCCGTTCGGCGCTCAGTGCGATCTGTCGATCAATGGAATGACGTCGTAGGCGATCCGCTCGGCTTCCTCGAGATGGGGATAGGCCGAGAGGATGAATTCGTCGAATCCCATTCGCCAGTAAGCGCGCAATTCATCAGCTGCTTGCTGCGGCGTCCCGACGATCGCGGTGCCCAGATTGACGCGCACACGAGAAATGCCGTTCCAGAGCCGCTCGCCGAGACGGTCGTCCGCGACTCGCCGAGCCTGCGCGGCGGCGCCCACCATCGCCGTGGATTTCACGGCAGTGGCGCGCTGCGCGAGCACATCGGGATGCGCTTCGGACAACAACTCCGAGGCCGCTGCCCACGCCTCATGCTCAGACTCACGCACGACCAGGTGAGTGCGCAGTCCGAAGCGTGGCTCACGGCCCGCCAGCGCGAACGCATTGCGGGCGCGATCCAGCAGTGCGGACATGGCGTCCGCTGGTTGAATCCAGCAGAGCAACACATCGGCTCTTGCCGCCGCGAGCCGCAGCGCCGCGTCGGAAGCGCCTCCGAGATACCACTGGGGAGCGGACGCTCGCGGAGTCGGCGAGACGATCGCTCCGTTCAGCCGCACGGAGTCGCCAACGAAGTCGAGCGGCCCGCCCGATTCCCACAGCTGAGCGCAAGCGTCGATGAACTCATCCGCCTGGGCGTATCGGTCTGCATGTGAGCCGTGGATGCCCAGCCGCTCGTTATCGCCCTGGATCCCGCCGGGAACGATGTTGATGTCGACGCGGCCGACGGAAATCTCGTGCAGCGTCGCCGCCTGTTGCGCAAACAGACCGACCGGAGTCACGCCGGGCCGGACAGCGATCAGCAGCCGAATCTTCGAACTCACGGCGCACAGCGCCGACGCCGTGGTCCAGGTCTCGGCCAACGGCGCGGAGTGCTCGAACGAGCCGTTGGCAAAGCGCGTGGGAATCAGCAGCGAGTGATAGCCCAGTCGCTCGGCGTTGAGCACGACGTCCCGCAGGTAGGCGAAGGTTGGTTCCCGTTGCGCTCGCAGCGAACCGATCCGGTCGCCGTCGCCGTCGATGGGAACGAACCAGCTGAACTTCGGCGCAGGGCGAGATACAGGCGTATGACTCATGCGCGAAGTGTACGCGCCAGTGCTGATGAATTCTTATGCGTCGAGGAACTTCTTGACTTCATCGAGAAAGATGTCGATCTGATCGTGGTGCACCCAGTGCCCGGCGTCGGCGACGCCCACTTTCCGCGCGTGCGGGAAGGACCGGGTGCGGTCATCCTCGTTGGGGTCGCCCTGTGATTCCAGACCGGCGACCAGCAGCGTCGGCATCCGCACACGCGCCCAAATCTCCTCGGCGTCTGTCTCGTTGAAGGGATAGGGCGAGGACGAGCGGGCGTAGTTGTCAAACTTCCAGATGAACGTGCCATCCTCATTCTGATGCACCGCATGGGTGGTCAGGTGCAGCGCCTGTTCCGCCGAGAGACGGGGGTTCGCTTCCTGCATGCGTTCGACGGCGTCCTCCAACGTGGGATAGCGACGGGGTAGCCGACCGGCGAAGCG
Source organism: Dehalococcoidia bacterium (assembly GCA_007571275.1). GTDB lineage: Bacteria > Chloroflexota > Dehalococcoidia > Bin125 > Bin125 > Bin125. The sequence goes on along the minus strand of RKRS01000165.1, from coordinate 12,903 downwards.
GTGCATATCGGAAATCCATTCAGCCATACGCTGATGCGCTGGCACGGCGGAATGTGAATCGGTCACGCGTCGGGACGGCCCCAGTCCTTCGATCGCGATCAGCTTCGCTACTCGCTCCGGATAGATACCGGCGTACTCGAGACAGATGCGCCCACCCAGCGAGTGTCCCAGCAGCGTGACCGGCGCAAGGTGTTTCTGACGTATGAGTTGCGCGAGGTCGTAGACGTAGTCGATCATCGAGTAGCCGGAGCCGTTGACCCACTCGGAGTCGCCATGGCCACGCAGATCGGGCGCGATCACGTGGAAACGATCCTTCAAGGCCAGCGCGACCCAGTCCCAGGATCGACAATGGTCACGTCCTCCGTGCACCAGAATCAGTGGCGGCGCAGTGGGATTGCCCCAATCGACGTAATGCAGACGCAGACGTTGGGAGAAGTAAATCTGCGAGGCTGGATAGTCGGTGAGTTCAGTCATACCTGGATCGTACTTGCCAGGCCGCCCTCAAACGAGAACCGATCGACCTGGGGTAAGAGCGCCAGGTTGTTGCGATGCACCACTGCCGAACCGTAGTTGTAGCCGAGTTCCTGCACGATCTCCGACGAATTCTTGCCTATGATCCTGGCTGCCTCGCTCGATGAGTAGTTACTGATCCCCACGGCGACCGGAATGTCGTTCGAGTCGTACAGCTGGATCACGTCACCACGTTCGAATGAGCCACGCACGTTCGTGATGCCGGCCGGGAGCAGACTGCGTCCCTGCTCGGTCAAGGCCCTGACCGCTCCAGGATCGAGATCAACGCCGGCGCCATTGTGCAGACCAGCCAGCAGCCAGCGTTCACGGCTGTCACGGACCGTCGTGTCGGCGGGGATGAGCGTGCCCAACTGCTCGCCGCGTGCGATCCGGCTGATCGCGTTTGGCTCGCGTCCCGAGGCAATCACCACATCGGCGCCGCCTGCCGACGCCCGTCGCGCCGCTTCCAGTTTGGCTCGCATTCCGCCTCGGCTGCGTTCGCCGACATCGCCAGCTGCCTGCATCATCGACGCCGGATTGGGCAGCACCTTGATCAGCTCGGCGTCTGCATGTGTCCGCGGGTCTTGGTTGTACACGCCGTCAACGTCGCTCAGCAGAATCAACAGGTCAGCATCAATCAGGTTCGCGATCAATGCTGACAGCGCGTCGTTCTCGCCAAACGCGCCGCCGCGAAGCTCATCATCCGCGACGACGTCATTTTCATTGATGATTGGCACCACGCCGTACTGCAGTAATCGCAGCAGCGTATTGCGAACATTGAGGTAGCCTCGCCGTTCCGTGACGTCGCCGCGCGTGATCAATGCCTGCGCAGCGGTCAGTCCATATCGTTGCAATAGCGAGTCATACCGCTGCACCAGCTGCGCCTGACCGATCGCGGCCAGCGCCTGTCTCGCGCCGACGGAGGAGCGGGTCTTCGTGACTCCGACGCGAGCCCGGCCGGCGGTCACGGCGCCTGAAGTCACGACCGCGACCTGAGCGCCGTCGATCCGTAATGCTGCAACCTGGCGGACGACCTCTTCCAATACGCCGGGATCAAGGCGGTCGGTGCCCGAGGTCAGCAGGTTGGTGCCCAACTTGCAGATAATGCGACGAGGTTGGCGATCGCTCATGGCTTCGACGCTCCGGTACCGTCCCATCGGCGGATAATGAGCCTATGCGACTGTACTCGGCGTTCAGGGCGTTCATGGCTCGGCAGTTTGCTCAGTGGCAAGGTGTGTGGTCGCGCTGGCGACGCTGGCTGGTCTTGCACATCGGCTGGTGGCGAACCGATCTGCTGTTGCTGGCCAAGCGCTCGGTTGCGGAATTCGCCGATGACCACTGCCCGCAGCTCGCCGCGTCGCTCTCCTACTATGTGCTCTTTTCCCTCTTCCCCCTGGCCATTCTGGCCGTATCCGTGATTGGTCTCCTGCTGACCGATGACAGCCTGCGCGCGCAGGTCGTCGACAATCTGCTGGAATTGATCCCCTTGCAGGAAGGAGCGGGGCGAGAGGAACTGGAGGCGCTGATCGAGCCAATCGCCAGTGGACGATCCGCCTTCGGCGTGTTCTCGGTGCTCGGCCTGATCTGGGCCGCAACCGGCGTCATGTCGGCGACTCGCTTCAGTCTCGACACGGTCTGGGATCGCGAGTTCATGCGCCCCTTCCTGCGCGGCAAGATTGTCGATGTCGGCCTGGTATTCGCGCTGGGCGGATTGCTGGCGCTGTCGATTGCCGCCACCGCCGTGCTGCAGGTGGCTCGCGCAGTGTCCGACTCGGTCGCTGACAGTCTCGGCCCGTTCGGCCCGGAGGCAAGCGGGCTCTTCAACGTTCTGGCTCTGTTGCTGCCCTTCCTGCTGACCTGGACTACCTTCACCCTGATCTACAAGTTCGTGCCCAGCATCACGGTGCGTCTCCGCGACGCCATTCCCGGCGCCGTGGTCGGGGCGCTGTTGTTCGAAGTACTCAAGTACGGTTTCGCTGTTTATCTGCGCAACTTCTCCCAGTACGACGCGATCTACGGTTCGCTCGGCGCGGTGATTGCGCTGCTCTTTTTCATCTATCTCAGCGCCTGCGTGTTGTTGTTTGGCGGGGAAATCGCGGCGGAGTGGCCGCGTGTGATGCTGGGCTACTACGACGACGAAGCCGAAGCGGAACAGCAAGCGACCCCGCTGCGCCAGCGCGTCCTGGACGCCGCTGCTCGGCAATTGCGACATGACCAGCCGATTCCCACCAATCTGCCCGACGCGGAAGCGCAAGCCGCGCGGCTTGAACGTCGAGCAGCCGAGCGCAGCGAACGGCTGGGCGGCGAATAGCTTCGCCCGACCGCCTCCGGACCAACGGCGATTAGGCGCGCTCGAGCGCCAGCACCATCGCTGCGCCATCGATCTCCGCTTCGCTCTGATGCCTGGCCAGTTGCTGGTCGGCGCCATCGACCGCGATTGAAGTCGCCAGCGTTTCCGCCGCAATCAGGCCGGCAAACGCTGTCAACGCCGTCTGCAATTCGACATCCGCGCAGGCGATCTGTAGCGCGATGCGATCATCAGGATCCAGCCCTGAGTCGCGCCGCAACCCCTGCACCCGATTGATCACCTCTCGCGCCTTACCCTCGGCCACCAGCGCTGGCGTAAGCTCCGTCGATAGCTGCACGGCGCAGCGCTCGTCCTCAGCCGACGCTGCATCAGCGACCGTCTCGGTGTCGACCTCGATCAGCAAGTCGCTGGGCTGCAACTCGATGCCTTCGATCTCGATCGATTGGCCCGCTTCCGCCGCCTGAGCAATGTGTGACGTCAGCTCCGGCGACAGATCATTGAGTGCAGATCGCAAGACCGGCAGCTGCGCCCCGAGACGCGGCCCGAGCACCCGCAGATTCGGCTTGATCGTGTAGCGGCGAGTATCTGCTTCCGCATCGGCCAGGCTGACCGTCTTGACGTTGAGTTCCTCCGCGATGGTGGCGCGATGTCGCTCGATTGCCTCCGCGTCCTGAGCTGAACGCACGGCGACGGTGACCGCCGGCAGCGGTTGTCGCACCTTGATCCCGGCGGCGCTGCGCGCAGATCGGCCCAGCGACGCCACGCGCTGCACCAGCGCCATGTCTCGGTTCAGCGCCTCATCGATCAGGGAGGCGTCTGCGACTGGCCATGCGGCAAGATGCACCGATTCAGCCGCTTCGGCATCGACCTCAGCGGCGAGGTTGCGCCAGATGTCCTCGGCCAGGTATGGCGTCATCGGCGCGAGCAGCTTGGCCAGGGTGGTGAGCACGGTATGCAGAGTCTGATAGGCGCTGCGCTTGGCGTCGAGGTCAGCGGCGATGCCGCCGCGCGCGGATGACCAGAACCGCCGCCGACTGCGACGCACGTACCAGTTGGACAGCGAATCGACGAATCCATCGATCTCCCGAGCCGCCGTCGTCGGATCGTAATCGTCCAACGCCTTAGTGACTCGGCCTATCAGCGCTTGCAATTCGCTGATGATCCAACGATCCAGCTCAACTGTTGGCGGTGTCGGGTTGGATGCCGGCCGCCAACCATCGATGTTGGCGTAGGTCACGAAGAAGGAGTACGTGTTCCAGAGCGTGTGCAGGAAGCGGCGTTGCGCCTCGCTGACCAGACGCTCCGAAAATCGACGCGGATTCCCCGCCGGAGAAGCGACATAGCAGTACCAGCGCAGGGCGTCGGCGCCGTTCTGATCGAGCACGGTCCACGGATCGACCACGTTGCCCTTCGACTTGGACATCTTCTCGCCGCCCTCATCGAGGATGTGCCCCAGCGAGATCACATGTCGGAATGACGTCGGAGATGGCACGGCCTCGGCGTGGTGCAACATGGCCGCCTCAGCGTGTAGCGAGTAGAACCAACCGCGTGTCTGATCGACCGCCTCACAGATGAAGTCAGCCGGGAACCGCTCCTCGAATCGGGCCTGATTCTCAAACGGATAATGCCACTGCGCATAGGGCATCGCGCCCGAGTCGAACCAGGCGTCGGCCACTTCGGGGCAACGCCTGGCAGCTGCCCCGCAGCGCTCGCAGCCGATCTCAATCTCGTCGACATACGGCCGGTGCGGATCGGACAGATCAGGTTCCTCGCCACTGAAGTCCCTGGCCCGTTCACGCAGCTCGGCGAAGGAACCAATGCACGTAACATCCCCGCACGCGGTGCAGCGCCAGAATGGCAGCGGCGTGCCCCAGTAGCGTTCACGACTGACAGCCCAGTCAACATTGTTGGCTAACCAGTCGCCGTAGCGTCCGCTGCCCGTGTGCTCTGGATGCCAGTGGATCAGCTCAGCGTTGGAGCGGGTCAAGGCGTCCTTCGCCTGCGAGGTGGCGATGTACCAGCTCGGCTTGGCGTAGTAGAGCAACGGGGTGTCGCAACGCCAGCAATAGGGGTAGGTGTGCTCGTATACGTCCTTGCGCAGCAGGAATCCACGCGACTCCAGATCATCCATGATCAGCAGGTCGGCGTCCTTGACCCACTTGCCGACGAAGTCCGGCGCCTCGGGAGACTGCGGGTCGCCGACCATGTTTCCACCCAGGTCGACCGGCTGTCTGAACAACAGGCCCGCCTCGCGGCCCAGCAGATAGTCGTCCTCGCCGAAGGCCGGCGCGATGTGGACGATCCCGGTGCCGCTCTCCATCTCGACAAAGTCACCAGCCGCCACCTGGCGCGCTGGCAGGGAACCGTCTGCTTCGCGCCACTCCACCAGCCGCGCGCCGTCGAATCGATAGACCGGGACGCCCCAACGATCCGGGTCGTAGAGACCGTCGTATGTGGTCCCGACCAGCTCGGATCCCTGTACCAGACCAACAACGGTCGGGTTCTCCACGGCGCCGTCCAGCGACGCGTTGAGCAGCGCGCGGGCCAGAATGACACGCCCGCCATCGGCGACCTCGACGACCGCGTAGGTTTCATCCGCCGCCAGCGCCAGGCCAGAATTGGCCGGCAGGGTCCAGGGGGTTGTGGTCCAGGCGAGGAAATCAGTCACGCCCGACCAGCGCAGCTGCTTGGGCAATGAATCGTTGTGCGCGCGGAAGCGAACCGTCACAGCCTGGTCACGAACGCCGTCCTGCATACCCTGCGATAGTTCGTGGCTGGACAGCGACGTCTCGCAGCGTGGACAGTGCGGCGTGGTGCGTCGCGCCTCATAGATCAGCCCGGCGTCCCACAGGGTCTTGAAGATCCACCAGCAGGATTCAACATACTCGGGCGTGTAGGTGCGATACGCGTCGGACATGTCGATCCAGAACGCGACCCGCTCGGTCATGTCTTCCCATTGCTCGACGTATTCCATGACCGATTCGCGGCAATGACGGTTGAACTCGGCGATGCCGTAGTTCTCGATCGCGGGCTTGCTGTCCAGCCCGAGCGTCTTCTCTACCTCGATCTCGACAGGCAGGCCGTGCGTGTCCCAACCCCCTTTACGCGGCACGCGTTTGCCGCGCATCGTCTGGTATCGCGGGAACAGGTCCTTGAACACGCGCGACAGCACGTGATGCACGCCCGGTGTCCCGTTTGCGGTCGGGGGGCCTTCATAGAACGAATAAATGTCGTCTGCGGGACGCTCCTCGACCGAACGGCGGAAGATGTCGCGTTCGCGCCAAAACGCTCGGATGCGCGCTTCGAGTTCACGATGCGGCATCAACGAGCCGACCGGGCGGAACGGTTGGTCGCTACGGGCGGGCGTGGAACGGTCAGAGTCAGTGGTAGCAGCGTCAGTAGCTGAATCAGCCATCGTCGGTTGAATCCTTGGGGAATCGTTTCGCGATCTGCGCCTCAGCCAAATCGCCGATGCGCTCGCGGGTCGCTTGGTCGAGCAGGGCGGCAGCTTCTTCGAGCTGCTGGCTAATCCAGCCGCGCGCCTCTCTCGCAGACGCCGCCTGTCCACGGCGACGCGACTGATCGACCAGCGCCTGTGCGGCGCGTTCGGGATAACGGGAGACGGTATCTGCGACTTCGGCGTCACTCGGTGGCCGAGCGGTGGGCCGACCCTGACCGCCGATCAGGCGCATCCAGCGTTGCGCCAGCGAGTCTGCCATGTTGTCCTTCTGCGTGCCTCTGTCCGCTACGAGCGGCTGCGCTCATAGTCAGGCGCTTCGACGCCTGGCTTTGGCGCAATCAGGCCGCGTCGCAAATCCTGGTTGATGCCCTCGACCTGGCACGGGTGGATGCCCCAACGCTGTTGGATCTCGTCCATCTGATAGCCCAGCGTCATGATCCGCTTCACGGTCGTGCAGAAGACCGGGCGATCACCGCGCGGCAGGAACGGGACTTCAATCATGTCGCCGCACATCGCGCAGGCGGCCGGATGCATCTGACGCGGCGTCCTGCCGCCAAACGAGGCCGCGCCGCCGTAGCGCACGTAGCCGGCTTCGGCCTCGGGCGAGGTACGGATTGACTTGCGCACGGAACGACATTCGGGGCAACGGACCGGATCGTTCTGTAGTCCTTTGGACTGGTAGAACTCCTGCTCACCCGAAGTGAAAACGAAATCGCGTCCGCAGTCGCGGCATACGATCGAGCGATCCTGCAAGGCCATGGTTTCTCGCAATGGTGTCAATATCTGGACGTCTGTGAGCCGATCAGCGCCGGAACAAGCTCAACTCTATCAGAGCCTGTCAGATCACCTCAGACCCCCCCCGGCGCTGCTAGCGACGAAGTGCGCGCGAGAGCACAGATTCCACTCGCAGGATCAACACTTCCGCTTCGTCCTGCCTCATGATCAGGCTCAGGGCGAGATAGACGACTCCGCCACCAACTACACCCAGTACGAGTGTGAGCCAGGAATCCCTGGCGAAATCGAGCCCGGTCAGGATTTCGAGCAGCAGCCAGATCAGCTGGCCCATGATCACCGCTGCGACTACGGTCTTGAGCGTCGACCACCACACCGTTCGGGAGATCAGCTGACGCCCCAACCTGCCGTGCAGCAAGATCGTGAGCAAGCTGCATTCCGCGATCGCCGAGATCGACAGCGCCAGCGCCAGCCCCTGCAGCTCCAGCGGACCGACCAGCGCAGCCGAGAGAATGATGTTGAGCAGCATCGACGCAATCGCCAGCGCGACCGGCGTGCGCGTGTCGCCCAGTACATAAAACCCGCGTGAGACGATCTCAATCGCCGCATGCGCGAACAGGCCAATTGAAAAGAACAGCAACACGTCACTGACCAACGGCGTGGCGGTCGCGTCAAAGGCGCCGTGCTCGAGCAGTGTTTTGACGATTGAGTCTCGTAAGAGCAGCATGCCAATCGACGCGGGAATTGCCAGAAACAGCGTGAAGCGCAGCGCTTGCGAGACCATCGCCGTGACCGCGCCGGGTCCGCCGCTGGCGGCGCGTTCGGCCAGGCTCGGGAAGATGGCCGTCGCCAGTGACATCCCGAACACGCCCACCGGGAACATCAACAACAACCAGGCGAAGTTGAGGATCGAGATCGAGGAATCGCCCACCAGCGAACCGAAGAACGTCAGCACGATCAGGTTGATCTGGGCGGCGGCCAGTCCCAGCATGCGCGGTCCCATCAGGCGCAGCACCTCCCGCACTTCCCCGTCGCCCAGGCTGAAGTGCAGTCCCAGACCGCCGCCTGATCGGATCAACGCGGTGGACAGCGCGGGCAGCTGGATCATCAGGTGCAGTCCCGACCCGGCGATCACGCCGATCACCAGCGCCTCAACGCCCAGCTCCTTGGGCAGCAGCAGCGGCCCCAGGATGAAGGCCAGGTTGTAGAGCAGTGGAGAGATCGCTGGCAGCAGGAAGTGCTGTCGCGCGTGCAGCATGCCGGTCAACATCCCGCTGACAGCGAACAGAATGGGCGAGAGCAGCAACACCCGCGTCAGGAAGATCGCATCGTCCATGATCACGTTCTGGATGCCCGAGTCCTCGCCCAGGCCGGGCGCCAGCAGCGGGACGATCCAGTCGGCGGCGAGGAATACGCCCGCCGCCAGCGCGATGGTGCCGATCAGGACCCAGTTCAGGACGATGCTGGCCAGTCTCCAGGCGGCCCGCTCGCCACGATCTTGCAAGACTCGGGCGTAGACCGGGATGAAGGCGGACGCGAGCGTCGCACCGGCCAACAACTGGAAGACGAGATCGGGCAGGCGCATCGCCACCCAGAACGCGTCCAACTCGACCGACGTACCGTACTGATCGGCGATCACAATCGTCCGCGCCGCGCCGAGCAGACGCGAACCGAGAAACGACAGGCCGATCAGCAGCACCGCGCCGATCACGGTGCTGCGGCTGCCCGACAGTCGCGCGCGCAGGGAGGTCGGGGAATTCAGGCTCACCTCCGCACTGTGGCAAATCGCGGCGAAAGATGCACGCGCGCGCCGTGTCGACCGACCAGTCATGCGCCTCGTACGCCAATCAACCCGCGTCAACCCGCGCCGCGCGGTAGACATTCGCGGATCGGCTGATACGATGAGGCGGATTGTGAAAGAGGGGTTGTCGTGGCCAACAAGGCTGCTGCCATCAAATATCTGCGCCAGAGCCAAAAGCGGCGGATGCGCAACAAGCCAATCCGAACCTACGCGCGCGGCTCCGTGCGCGCCGCGCTTGACGCCATTGACGACGCCGTCGATACGCAGAAATGGTCTGACGCGGACACCGCCATCCAGCGCGCCGTGAGCGCGCTCGACCGAGCTGCCCAGCGCGGCGTCATCCATGCCAACACTGCCGCCCGACGCAAGTCACGGCTGTTGCGGCAATATCACACTTCACGCAACCCCGATGCGGCTCGTCGACCACGTAGCCGTCCGCCTGAGCCGGCGCGTACGCCCTAACTGAGCCTGCTCGGCGTCGCGCCTGTCGCGATAGGCCCACACATGCGAGCTCTCATCTTCGACCAGCCCGGCCAGATTCGGGTTGACGACGTACCATCGCCCGAACCGGGACCGGGCGAAGTGGTCATCGAAGTCGGAGCGGCCAGCGTCTGCGCCTCCGACCTGCGCGTTTATCGCGGCGAGAAGTACGCCAGGCCCGGCGTCATCCCCGGTCATGAGTTTGCCGGACAGGTGGTCAAACTGGGCGACGGCGTCGACGATCTCCAACTCGGTGATGGCGTCGCCGTGTACCCGATCATCGCCTGCGGCGGCTGCGAGTTCTGCCGACGTGGCCTGCGCAACCGCTGCACGTCACGACGCACACTGGGCTACGACGCCAACGGCGGACTGGCCGAGCAGGTTCTGCTGCCGGCCTCGTTGGTCGCCCAGGGTCACGCGGTGAAGCTCGCTGAGGGCGCCGACTGGGGTCGCGCGGCGCTGACCGAACCCACTGCCTGCGTACTCAACTCCCTCGAGTCCTGTCGGTTCCGAGCCGGCGCCAGCGTCGCCATTCTCGGCGCGGGACCGATGGGCTTGCTTCATGTCCTCCTCGCCCGAGCCTTGGGCGCGGGAGAGATCATCGTGTCAGAGCCGGTCGATGTGCGACGCGCCGCAGCGGCTGACATCGGCGCGACGCGCGTCTGTGGCGGCGATGTGGATGAGTTACAAGCGACCGTCGCCGAAGCGACAGGCGGCAACGGATGCGACATTGTGATCGTGTCCGTTGGCCTCAACGGATTGACCGAGGCGGCGCTTCAGGTCGCCGGCCGACAGAGCAGCGTCAATCTGTTCGCCGGCTTCCCTCCTGAGTCGTCTGCGGTCGTCGATGTCAATGACCTCCACTACCGCGAGGTCTCATTGACCGGTACGCAAAACGCCACGCCCGATCAGTTCCGCCGCACGGCTGCGTTGCTGCCGACGCTGGACGCGGTTGACCGCATCGTCTCACACCGATTCATGCTCTCTGTTGCGGATCAGTCCTACACCTCACGCACCGATCCGTCCGTGCTCAAGACCGCCGTGATTCCGGACGCCGAGATTTAGATATGGTCAGCCGAGGCGACGCCAACTTGACGGGCATCGGTGAAGAACTCCGTCAGGCCAGGATTCGGCGTGGCCGCTCGATCGCTCAGGCGCATCAGGCCACCCGCATTGCGCGTCATTACCTCGAGGCGCTCGAAGCGGAAGACTGGCGACGAATGCCAGCCGCGCCCTTCGCCCGAGGCTTCCTCAGCTCCTATGCGCAATACCTCGGGCTGGATGAGGGGCCGCTCCTGGAGCGATTCCCGTTCGAGCCGAGTATCGCCGGTGAGGGGCTTCAGCTCGCTCAGGAGACGATCGAATCCTACGAGGCCGCCGAGCGCAGCGGCAGACCGCGCGAGGAACTGCGACCACCGCGAGTGCATCTCGGTCCGTGGCTCGCCGCGGCGGTCGTGATCCTGGTGATCATTGGCGCCGTGGTCGCAGTCGTGGGCCTGCGCGACGAGGTTGAGCCGGTCGAGGAAACGCGCGATGTACCTGGCATCGATACCACGAGCGAGACGCTGGAGCAGACGATCAGCGCTTCGGTTCCGACCAACGTTGATTTCGGCCCCTTGCCCGACCTGCTCCAGTTCAGCTCTCGCGAAGCGATCAACTTCATCAAGCGGCTCAATGCGCCCTATGTCGTGATCTCAATCTACGACGATTCGCCGCTTGGCACCGTGCTCGAGCAATCTCCCGCGCCCGGCGCCCAACCGCTTGAGGATGCCGTGATCACCCTCGTGGTCAGCCGCGGTCCGCGCCCCGGCGCTTCGACTGGCGGCGGCTGATGCGATACCAAATCGTGACCCTCGGTTGTCCCAAGAACACGACCGACTCGGACCGCATTGCCCAAACCCTTGAACAGGCCGGACACCGCGCGACGCCCAATCGCATGGAGGCTGATCTGGTCATCCTCAACACGTGCGGCTTCATCGACGACGCCCGCGAGGAATCGCGAGCCGCCGCGCAGTTTCTCGCGGCCGAGCGCGTTCCCGATCAGCAGCTCGTCGTCACCGGTTGTTGGTCGCAGATCGAGCGGGAACAGGTCATTGAGATCGACGGAATCGACGCCGCCTTCGGCATCGAGGCGTGGCAAGAGATCGCCGAACACGCGGGAATCGTCGAGGCCGAGCGAGACATTCCGGACACGTCGCTTGGTCTGAGGCCATCCGCCTACCTGAAAATCTCCGACGGCTGCGCGCGACCGTGCACCTTTTGCAACATCCCGGGCATCAAGGGCAGGCAGTTCCGTAGCGTCCGCCCTGACGCGCTGGTCAGTGAGGCGCGAGCGCTCGTGGCCCGAGGCGCGCGCGAGATCGTACTCGTTGCCCAGGACAGCACCGCCTACGGAGCCGAGTGGGGTGACGCCAACGGACTCGCTCGGCTGATCGAGCGATTGGCGGCCGAGTCGGGCGCTGACTGGCTCCGCTTGATGTATGCCTATCCCGGATTCGTGACTCCCAGCCTGGTCGAAGTCATGGCCAACACGCCCCAGGTCTGTCATTACCTCGACATCCCGCTGCAGCATGGATCGCCAACCGTGCTGCGACGGATGAAACGTCCGCACAACATGGGCATGGTCCGTGGCACGCTCGATCGCCTGCGCGCTGCCATGCCTGATATCGCTATTCGCACCACGTTCATCGTCGGATTCCCTGGCGAATCGGAGTCTGAATTCGGCGAACTGCTCGATTTTGTCGCTGATGCCGAGTTCGACCGCGCCGGCGCGTTCATCTACTCGCCGCAACGCGGCACGCCAGCGGCCGATATGTCTGAGCAGATTCCTGAACGGACCAAGCATCGACGCCATGAGGAGCTAATGCTGCTGCTGGCTGATATCTCGGCCCGGAGGAACGAGCAACAAGTCGGTCGCCAACTCGAGCTGCTGGTGGAATCGGAAGCGGGACAGACCACCGACGATGGCGAGCCGATCATTGCTGGGCGCACCTACCGCGAAGCGGCCGAAGTCGATGGTCTGGTACTCGCGCTGGGCGAGGCGAACCCGGGCGAATTCAGAACAGTCGAGATCATCGAGGCAATGGGTCACGACCTCTGGGCTCAGGTCGTCGACGAGAAGCTCACAGTCTCTGTCGATACCATCCCCACCTGACAATCCAGCCGCAAATCTTCGATAAACGTGAATACCCGTTGAGCAGTCGCGTGCGAGATCTGCGCGTCGGACGCGATAGCGGCAAACGCCAGCGTCGCATGGCTCGGATCGTCCTGCTGCGCAACCTCAGCGGCGGCCACCGGAAACTTGTTTCGCGTCCGCTGCATGACCTGGCGAATGACCGCCCGTTTCTCCTTGAGCGTTGCCGACTCGAAGATTAGCAACTCGACCGTGAGCACGGTGATATAGGTCATCTCTCGGGCTCCGTCTCGAGCGACAGTTGTCCTTGTTGAGCTGGTGGTTTCAACTGCTCGAGCGGAGGCAACTGGTCGAGCCCGCTCAAACCAAAGTGGTCGAGAAAGCGAGCCGTCACGCTCCACAACAACGGTTGACCAACCGAACCCAGTCGTCCGCTGGGCGCGATCAGAACGCGCGCCCGCAGCCAGCGAATCACGCCC
>RKRS01000152.1 GCA_007571275.1 Dehalococcoidia bacterium | reverse complement strand
CGACTCAGCAAAGAGGAGCTGGGCGGTTACGAAGTCCACGCTCGCAGCAGCGGCGTGGTCGACAATGACGCCGTGGATGAAGCGGACGCGATGCAACAGATTCAGCGGTTTCTGTCGTATCTGCCGACGAACGTCCACCAGCTGCCGCCGGTCGCCGAGTGCAGCGATCCCGTGGATCGTCGCGACGAACGTCTGGCATCAATCATTCCCCGACATCGAAATCGCGGCTACAACGTGCGGCGCATGGTCGAGATGGTCGTCGACCGTGACTCGTTCTTCGAGTTGGGCCGCTACTACGGCCGCGCGCAGGTGACCGGCTTCGCGCGGATTGGCGGGATGCCGATCGGTGTGCTGGCCAACGATCCGATGCACTACGGCGGCGCGATGGGCGCCAAGGAAGCGCGCAAGTTCGAGAAGTTCGTTGACCTCTGCGATGTCTTCCACCTGCCAATCGTCAATCTCGCTGACCAGCCCGGTTTTCTGATCGGCCGACCGGGCGAGTCGGCTGGCACTTTGCGGGCAGGCGTCAAGGCGGCCGCGGCGATCAACGACTCGCGAATTCCCTGGGCGACGGTCGTCGTGCGACGTCTCTACGGCGTTGCGGGCGGCGCGCATCAGGATTTCAGCCGCTTCTGCTTCCGCTTCGCCTGGCCGTCCGGTGAATGGGGCTCGTTGCCGATCGAGGGCGGTGTGGCCGCCGCTTACCGACGCGAGATCGAAGCCGCTGCCGACCCGGTCGCGCATCGCGCGGCGATTGAGGAGCGCCTGATTGCGCTGCGTGATCCGTTCTCGGCAGCTGAAGCATTCGCAGTCGAGGACATTGTTGATCCGCGCGACACGCGTCCGATGCTGGCGGAGTGGCTGCGGACTGCGTATGAGACGCAGCTGCCGAGCCTGCTCGGCGTTCGCGTCAGGTACGGCATGCGTCCCTGAGCGAACGCAGGCGATCAGCTAGCATATGCGCCAAACCAGAGCATTGGCGAAAGGAACAATCATGGCACTTGGCGGCTTTGCGAACCGTGTGGCTCGGATTAATCTGACCGACCGAAGCGTCTCCTACGAAGGCGTCGATGAAGAGGACGCGCGCAAGTACATCGGCGCTCGCGGGCTCGGTGTGAAGTACCTGTTCGACAACGGGCCTAAGGTTGACCCGATGTCGCCGGACAACATGCTGGCGCTGGTCAATGGTCCGCTGACGGGCACGGAAGTGACGATGTCCGGGCGCCTGGCCTTCGTGACCAAGTCTCCGCTGACCGGCACCGTGACCGACTCCCACATGGGCGGCTGGTCGGCGGCTCGCCTGCGCTGGGCCGGCTTCGACGCGCTGCTGATCACCGGCAAGGCCGACTCGCCGGTTTACCTCGAAGTCGAGAACGGCCAGGTCGAGATCAAGGACGCCTCCGAGATCTGGGGCAAGGGCATCCACGACACCGTCGCGCATTTTGGCTCTGACAGCGGCAACAAGACGGATGTGTCGGTCATGTCGATCGGTCAGGCTGGCGAGAACGGTGTCCTGTTCGCCTCATTCCTGAACGAGGATGATCGCGCTGCGGGGCGCGGCGGCACTGGCGCCGTGGCGGGGATGAAGAACCTCAAGTGCGTGGTGGTACACGGCACGCGCGCAGGTCGCTGGCGACCCGAACAGGGCGAGGCGCGACAGAAGTTCCGCGCTGCCCAGGGACAGCACCTGAAGCTGATCATGGAGTCGCCGGTGACCGCGCCATCGTCGGTCAACGACGACGGAACGCTCAAGGACGGCTCGGGCGCGCTCTCCGCCTTCGGCACCAACGTGCTGATGAATGCAGTCAACTCGATCGGCGGACTGGGCACGAAGAACTCACAGCTGACGCAGACAACGCCAGAGGCGGCCAACGCCGTCTCGGGCGAGACGATGCGGGACGAATTCCTCACCGCGGAGCCGACCTGCCACGCCTGTCCGGTCGCCTGCAAGAAGGAAGTTGAGATCACGGAAGGCCCGCACGCCGGTCTGAAGATGGAGTCCTTCGAGTACGAGCCGGCCTGGTCGCTGGGCGCGAACTGTGGCAACGACGACCCCGCCGTGATCGCCAAGGTGATCGATCAGTGCAACGACTACGGCATGGACGCGATTGAGATCGGCAACGTGATCTCTATGTACATGGAGGCCTCGGAGCGCGGCTACGTCGATACGCCGCTGGACTGGGGCGACGGGGCCGGGATGGTCCGCGTGACCGACGAGATGGCGCTGGGTTCGAGCGCCATCGGCAAGAAGCTGGGCCAGGGTACGGCCAAGGCGGCGGCAACCTGGGGCCACCCGGAGATCGCCATGACGGTCAAGGGTCAGGCAGTGCCTGCTTACGATCCGCGTGGGATCAAGGGCGAAGGTTTGGGTTATGCGACCTCCAACCGCGGCGCCTGTCACCTGCGCGGCTACACGCCCGCCTCTGAGCTGCTCGGTATCCCGGTCAAGACTGACCCGCTGGACTGGGACGGCAAGGGTCCGCTGCTGAAGATTTTCCAGGACCTGCACGCCTTCTCCGACTCGCTCGACCTCTGCAAGTTCTCCGCCTTCGCCGTCGGCGCGCCCGAGTACGCGGCGCTGTACGAGAACGTCGTTGGCCTGCCGATGTCCGAGGAAGACGTCATGGTGGCTGGCGAGCGCATCTACAATCTCGAGCGCTACTTCAACAATCAGGCCGGATTTGATGGTAGCCACGACTCGTTGCCTGAGCGCTTCCTGACTGAGCCGGCGAGCGGCCCGGCCGAAGGCCACGTCTGCGAACTCGATCAGATGAAGGAGCAGTACTACGAGGCGCGCGGCTGGGACGACGGCGTCGCCGGCGAGGACAAGCTGCGCGAGCTCGAGATCATCTCGTAAGCGGCCGGCTGGCAAGCTGGTGATTATCCGCTTCTACGCGACGCTGCGACCGCTCGTTGGTGGTCGCAGCGTCGAACTGTCTGACCCGCCTGACACAGTCGCCGCCATTCTTGACCGGCTCGCCGATGAACACGATGGTCTACGCGAGCAGCTGTTCGACGAGGACGGATCGGTGCGTCGCTTTGTTGCGATTATGGTCAACGGTCGCGATATCCGTCACATAGACGGCCTGCAGAGCCGCGTCACGCCCGAGAGCGAGATGGACATCTTCCCGCCGGTCGCCGGTGGAGCGAATCTACGGATCGAGTTTGAGGGCGCGTGAGTAACGACGCCCCCTCTGCCTGGCGGCATCTCCCCCAGAGGGGGAGATTTTGGAAACGCCCCCTTGGGAGAGAGTCGCCGCAGCTCTCCCTAACGCTCCCCCAGAGAGAGATATTGGAAGCGACGCGGCACTCCCGCGGCAAGCTCCCCCAGTGGGGGAGCTGTC
>RKRS01000050.1 GCA_007571275.1 Dehalococcoidia bacterium | reverse complement strand
CCGAAGCCCCCTCAGTCACTCCGTGACAGCTCCCCCAAAGGGGGAGCGATGGGAATAGGTCACTCGCAGCCTGAGCAAGGAGCGAGGGAATGAGGCCGCCCATAGCCTGATGGTGGGCGAAGCGACTTGCTGTTCTGGCCTATAGTCATCTCACTGACTGAGGGGATGAACCATGACCAGCCAACTACTTGACGGCATTCGCGTGCTCGACTTCACCCAGTTCCAACAGGGACCGTCCGCGACGGTGCTGATGTCCGATCTCGGCGCTGAGGTGATTAAGGTTGAGCGGCTGCAGACCGGCGACCCGTCGCGGCACGTCGGCAAGCGCGCCGATGGGTTCTCGCAGTATTTCCACACCCACCACCGAGGCAAGCGCAGCATCGCCATCGCCCTCCGCGCGCCCGAAGGTCGCAATTTGATCTATGAGCTGATTACGCGGGTCGACGTCGTCACCGAGAACTTCAAGCCCGGCGTGATGGAGCGACTCGGGCTCGGTTGGGACGAGCTGCGCGTCCGCAACCCGCGTCTGGTCTACGCAAGCGCCAGCGGCTTCGGTCCGGAAGGACCGCGCGCGACCGCGACCTCCTGGGCCTCAGTCGCCGGCGCCGCTGGCGGCGGGATGTGGGCCAACGGCGTCCGTGGAGACAAGCCCTACGCGAACGTGGCGGCCCCTGATCCTGACCAAACCGGCGGCATGATCTTTGCCTTTGCCATCGCCAGCGCGTTGGTCGCGCGCGAGCGGACTGGCGAGGGACAGCTGGTGCAGACGTCGCTGTACGGCAGCCAGATCTGGGGTCGGGCGCCGGCGATCAACGCAATCGCCAACGGCAACATCGTGCCGTCCGCGAGGAACATGCCGATCTCCAACATGTTCACCCTGCAAGCCCAAGGCTCCGACGGCGACTGGCTCTTCGTCGGCTACATCACCGACCGCTGGGCGCCAATGTGCCGAGCGCTCGAGCGCGAAGACCTGCTCAGCGATGCGCGTTTCGCCACGCTAGCTGATCGCAACGCCAATATGGACGAGCTACGCCGCGAAGTCGCGTCGACGATCTGCACCCGTCCCGCTGCAGAGTGGCCAATCCGCTTCGACGCGGAAGAGGTGCCCAGCACCCTGATCCAGGATTATCCGATGATCGCCCGGGATGAGCAGGCGGCGGCCAACGAATACATCGTCCAGTATGAGGACAAGCGCTTCGGTTCGCTGACCACCGTCGGCTCGCCGATCCGCGCCAACGGCGCACAGGGCCGGGTCAAGTCGCTGGGCCCCGAGCTGGGACAGGACACCGACGCGCTGCTCGAAGAAATCGGTTGCGCTGCAGAAGCGATTGCCAGACTGAAAGCGGACGGCGTCGTCGGCTAAACAGCATTGAGAACCGGGCGTCCGATCAACAGGGAGTTGACGTCGGTATCTGATCGATGATGTCGTTGGCCAGTTGTAGCTCGCGCACGTAGCAGATGACTTGGTGAATCTCGTCGATTGACAGATCGGGCACGGCTGGCATGTTGCCAAACTGCCAGTGATGTTGACGCACGCCGCGCGCGACGGCGATGACGAAGCTGGCATTGGAATGGTGTCCGGATTCGTAGATCTCGTGCACCAGCGGCGGCCCCTGCGCTGTCCCTGAAGCCTGCAGACCATGACAGCTCGAGCAGTTGGCGATAAACAGCCGCTCGCCGGCCAGGCCAGCCTGTGACAGCTCACCCTCAGTCACCGACGCCACTGTCGTATCACTGGACTGTGTCGCTTCGTATGCGCCTGTGTCATCGCTACTGGCGTCCTCGCCACTACATGCCGCGGCGAGCAGCATGAGACAGACTGAAAGCGCCGCAAGCGCAAAGAGTCTGGTAGCGCGGTAGTTGTAATGAGTCATTCGAGATCAACCCTGAGCGAACTCTCCAGCCAGACGGTCGCTGGACGCATCACAGCACTGACAGGCGATCTTCCACCTGAGCGAGCAGGCGCGCGGCGTTCCCGCCCAGCCAGCCTTCCCTGACCCGATCCTTGAGCGGCAATGCCTGCAACTCCTGCACCGCGCGCTGGAATGGGATCATGTTGTCGGTTGCGAAGAGGACGCGGTCGCTGAGCAGTGACGAGTTGCCATACTGCATCAGCGTCTCCCAGCCCGTGCTCGGCGTACCGATGTACTTGGGTGCGACCGCGCCGATCTCGATGTAGACATTGGCGTGCTTCCAGGCGATCGCGACCAGCTCATTGACCCAGGGCCAGCCACCATGGTTGGCCACGATCACCAGATCGGGGAAGTCGCAGGCGATCTCGCAGAGATAGAGTGGACGGCCGAACTCGATGGAGCGGTCGTTGGAGAAGTTGATCGACGAGTGAATCGTGACCGGAACGCCAAGCTCCTGGCACTTCGCATAGAGCGGATAGAAGCGTTTGTCGTTGGCCAGGACGCGATAGGAGAACGGTTGCAGGTTGACGCCTTTGGCGTCGCGCTCACGGACCTCGCGCTCAACGACCGCAGCCATGTCGTCGCCAGCGTCCGGGTTGACCGTGACATAGCCGGTCAGCACGTCGGGATAGTCGGCGACGATCCGATGCACCGCGTCATTCATCGCCCGATAGTCGCCCGCCGCCCACTCAGCCTGGAGGACGGCGCGGTCGATGCCGGCCTCGCCAATTGCAGCGACCATCGCCGCGGCGTCGCGCCCGCCACCACGTTCGCGCGTGTAGATACGGTTGTAGTTGGCCAGGTAGCTGGAGTCGCTAAAGCGCTCGTCGCCAGCGCCGGCGGGGTCGGTGTACTCACGCGGTGGTAGCGTGACCCTGAAATCGATGATCTCGGGCATGGCATCTACCTTTCGCTCGCGACGGTCAGGTCAGGGGATTGCCCCGGCCTGCTTCATCCGCGTAATTGCGTCCCAGTCGTAGCCCAGCTCTTCCAGGACCAGTTCCGTATGCTCACCCAGCTCAGGAGCGCTTGAGTAGTTGGTCGTTGGCGCTTGCTCAAGCTGGAATGGTACGCCGAGAATCTTGAACTCCCCCGCAATCTTGTGCTCCATCAACCGCACATAGCCATTGGCCGAGGCCTGCGGGTCCTCAGAGATCTCCAGCCCATCAGCAGCCGGCGCCCAGGGGAAATCGTTGGCGTCGAATAGCGTCGCCCAGTGATCGCGTGGCTCTTCACCGATCCGCTGCTCGATCAGCGCCACCGCCTCACGAATGTGGTCGCGTCGATCGGCGGCAACGGCGAAGCGGGCGTCCTCGGTCAGGATGGGTAGCTCGATCACCTCAGCGAACGGCCCCCAGAATCGTTCTTCCTGGATCATCGCTAGCTGCATCCATCTGCCATCGGCGGCCTGGTAGGAGTTATAGAGCGGGTTGAACGCCGTGTAGCGATCAGTACGCGGGAAATTCTGACCGGTCGACAGCGCTCCCTGGATGGCGAACCCGTTCGCCCAAATCCCGCCGCCGTAGAGCGAACAGGTGACGAATTGACCGTTGCCAGTCAGCTCACGCTGGTACAGCGCGGCGAAGATCGCCGCCGAGATGTTCATCGCGCTGGGCAGATCCCCCATCGCGCCGACGAGCCGAACCGGTTCGCTGTCGGGCGGCCCCAGAGTCGACATGAAGCCGCCGCGCGCCCAGTAGGCCAGCTCGTCGAACGCCGGTCGGTCGATATCAGGACCTTCCGTGCCGTAGCCCGTGGCGTGCGCGTAGATCAGCCTGGGGTGATCAGGCTTGAGCGACGCGTAGTCGATCCCCAATCGCTCAAGCGCGCCCCGACGCAGGTTGACGATGAACACGTCCGCATCGGCCAACAGCCTGCGCAGCGCCTCCTGACCCTCGGAGCTGCGCACGTTGAGCGCCACACTGCGCTTGTTCCGATTGGCCAGCTCAAAGACCCAGTCAACGTGGTCACGGACGCGATGGATGAGCCCGCGCATCGGATCGCCTTCATGCGGCTCGATCTTGACGACGTCGGCGCCGAGTTCGCCCAAGACACAGGCGCACATCGGGCCAAAGAGCCAGGTGGCCATTTCAACCACCTTGAGTCCCTTGAACAACGGTTCCGGCTGCGATTGTTGGTTGGTCACGCGCACTCCATCATCGGACGCCGGCAGGCTTCCCGAGGCTAACCGTTGTATCAGAGTCAGGCTTGGATCTCAGACCATGTATTCCAACTGGCCATCGACGTAGGTTTGCTGCACCACGATCTCGCTGATGTAGGTCGGAGCGACCAGCGTTGGATCGTGGCTGAGGACAACCAGATCGGCTCGTTTTCCGACTTCGATTGAGCCCACTTCGTGCTCACGGAACATCGCAGTGGCTGAGTTGAGCGTGTACGTCCGCAGCGCCTTGAGCGGCGTGATTGCCTGGTCGGCCGCGACCGGACGGCCATCGCGAGCAGTTCGGGCGACCAGACCGTACAGGCCAAGCAACGGCTCGACCGGTGCGCAGGGAAAGTCGGAACCGGACGCGACAAAGACACCCTCGTCCAGCATCGAGCGATACGGGATCGGCACGGCGTCGAGACCGGCCTCAGCGATGCGGGTCTCGAAGTATTCACCGATCGCATTGAGGAACGGTGGTTGGTGAGAAATGATCACTCCGAGCGAGCTCGCCCGCGCGATCTGCTCGGGCGTGGCGAAAGCGAAGTGTTCAATCCGGTAGCGCGGATCGGAGCGGGGAATCTCGCGCTGGGCGCGCTCGAAGGCGTTCAGTCCCTGCTCGACCGCGCGGTTGCCAATGCAATGAATCGCGACCTGTAATCCGTGCGAAGCGGCGTCAAGGACGAGGTGATCGACCTCTTCCTGTCCGTAGTACGGCTCTCCGACGGGCTCTGTCGTGCCGTCCTCGTGACAGATCGTCATGGCCGGACTGGGCCAGACCGGATCCATGAAGATCTTGACGATCCCGCCGCGCAGGCGATCGGAGACGTCGTCTTCCATGAACGCGCCGCCAGCCGCTTCCTCGGGCGCCGCGAAGAATCCTGGCCCGCCCCGCATTTGGTGAATCACGATCGGCAACTTGCCGCGCTCGTCGGTCAGTCGGTAGATCTCTGCGCTCTCGGGCATGACCAGGGCGTCACCGACGCTGGTGATGCCGTGCGAGAGGTGACGCAGCGCATTCTGCTCGACCAGGCCGGCCACCACGTCGGAGCCGAAGGTGTCGATATAGGAACGCATCGAGGCGTGATGGACCGGGTCCATCGCCCGTTCCCAGAGCACGCCGTTCGGCTCGCCGCTGCCGTCCTTGAGGATTTCGCCACCGCGAGGATTGGGCATGTCGCGGTTGATTCCGACCAACGCCATCGCCGCCGAGTTGGCATAGCAGGCGTGATACGAGGAATCCATCACGCAGACGGGGTTGTTGGGCGCGACGTCGTCGAGCTCGTGGCGCAGCAGCATCTCTTCGCCGGTGCCGCCGATATCTCGAGTGCTATATCCGAGACCCCAGATCCATTGGCCGTCGGGGCTGCCATCGGCGGCGGCGGCCAGTGCGTCGAGCACGGACGACTTGCCAGCCAATGGCGGTGTATGACAATCGACCGAGCGCGGCTCGAAGGTGGTCATCGAGAAGTGGTTGTGTGGATCGCAGAAGCCGGGAATCAGCGCCCGCCCCTGCAGGTCAACGGTCATAGCGTCGGGTCCAACGGCCGACCGCACCTCATCGCTGTCCCCGACGGCGATGATCCGACCATCCCGTACGGCGACACCGCTCGCAATGCGATCGAGCGGATCAATCGTCAACACGCGTCCGCCGGTAAAGAGCAGTTCCATCTTGATTCCTTCCTGATGCGCCAACCACATGTCACATCGACCCTGAGGCTAGCGATTTCGAGGAGGGAGATGCGTCTGGATCACGAGCCTCGCAACTGGCGCCGTTAGCCTGAACCATGAACACACCGAGCCGTCCATGAGCCACGCGCCAGCAGACACAGCTTCAGGCACGCCAGGCACGACGCCGACCGCCGCCACGGTCGGTTTCCGCTTGCCGCATCGCACCAAGATGCTGATCCTGGGCAGCGCCGTGGTGGCGATGTTCCTCTCGGCCGTGCAGCACTCAATCGTCGCCACCGCGACCCCCGTTCTGGCCGCCGATCTCGGTCGCGTCGATCTGATCGCCTTCATGGAGTCCGCCTTCATGGCGACCTCGGTGCCAGCGGTGGCGATCGCCGGGCGCATGTCCGATGTCTATGGCCGCAAGCCGTTCCTGCTGGTTGGCCTGGTGATCTTCGCCGGCGCGACGGCGTTGGCCGGGTTTGCGACGTCGATGGAGATGCTGATCGGCTTCCGCGCGCTGCAAGGCATCGGTGGCGGCATCCTGATGGCGAACACCTTCTCGATCTCGGGCGACCTCTTTCCGCCCGCGGAGCGCGCGAAGTACATGGGCGTCTTCGCTGCCGTCTTCGGGATCGGCGGGCTGGTTGGCCCACTGTTGGGTGGGCTGATCGTCGATGCGCTGAACTGGCGCTGGGTGTTCTGGGCGGTGCTGCCGCTGGCGGCGCTGGCATTCACCTCGATTGCGGTGATCATGCCGTGGTTGCGGCCGCCGCCGCGCCGAGTCGTGATCGACTGGTGGGGTATCGGCGCGATGCTGCTGGCCCTGATGCCGGCGATGCTCGCCCTGGGACTGGTCACGACCGGTACCGCCTGGCTAGACGTGAAAACGCTGGCGCTGTTTGGCGTGTCAGCCATCGGCGTGCTCGGCTTTATCCGCGCCGAGCGCGCTGCGGCTGAGCCGATCTTGCCCGGTCAGCTGTTCCGCAACCATACGTTCCGCGTGGCTGCCTTCGTGATGGCCGTGATCGGCGCTGGACTGTTCGGCGTCACGTTCTTCCTCGCTTACTTCATGCAGGGCGTGCTGGGTTACTCACCGACCGCCTCCGGATTGTTGCTGAGCAGCGAGATCATCTCGCTGGTAGTGACAGCGACGATCGCCGGTCAGGTCATCGCGCGCACCGGTCGCTACAAAATGCTTTCGATCTGCGCTGGCGTCATCATCGTGGTGAGCGGTTGGCTGATGACACAGCTCAGCACCGAAACCGCGCCCATCGATGTGATCTGGCGCCTGGTGCTATTCGGCAGCGGGTTAGGGTTGCTCTTTCCCTCCCTGATGGTGGCGGCTCAGAACGCGCTGCCGCAGAGCATGCTCGGCACGATCTCGGGAGCTACCCAGTTCTTCCAGGAGATCGGTGGGATTATCGGCGTCACACTGGTCGGCGCGTTGGTAACCGGGCGATTGACGAGTGAGCTCGTCGCGCGGCTGCCCGCCGATCTCGCTGCGCGTGCCGATCCAGACCAGCTACTGAACGAAGAGGCCAGAACCAGCCTGCAGGCCGAACTCGGTGTAGAACAATTCCAGCAAGTCATCGCAGCGTTGCCCGAGGCGCTCGCCGTAGCGATCACCAGCAACTTCTGGATCTCCGTCGGCGTCGGGGTGGCGGCGCTGGTCACCGTACTCACCTTGCGTGAGAAGCGGCTCCGCACCGGTGAACACGACGAGCCCGAGATAGCTCATGGGACGGTCGTGCAGCGCCCCGAACCGGCAACCGTGACTCCAGTTGTGTCAACAGTTGGCCGTGCGACCAATGGCAGCGGTAACGAAACGCGCTCGGCGAATGGCAATGCTGCGATGGTTTGGGTGGCGCAGGCGCGGCCACAACGCTCGTGGTCGGCCCGGAATGGCTCTGGCTAGTCGCTCTCGGTCTCGCCGCTGCGTTGCTCCATACTGACCGAGGTCGGATCTTCGATGGCGTCCTTGATCGGGATCAGCTCCCCGCTCGGACGGGGATGATTGGCCCAGTGGCCGGTGGGTTCCTGACCACGGCACACGATCGAGTTGTCGTTCCAGCCGTTGTAAGCGCGAACATCCCTGGACAGATAGCGCATTGCCAGACCGCAGCGCCGACGGTTCGACTCATTGGGTTCTGAGCCGTGCAGCACCCAGTCGCTATGCAGGGATATCTGTCCCGCCTGCAGTTCCAGCGCGACGGGCGGATCGCCATGCGCTTCGGGGTTCTCGACCGTCTGATTGAGCACGTTGCGCTCACCGGTCGTACTGTCACGGAACTCGACCTGGGCCTTGAGGTGTGAGCCGGGAATCACTTGCATCGCTCCGTTGCCGAGGTCGACGTCATCAATCGCCAACCAGGCGGAGACGACTTTGCTCGGCGTCAACGGCCAGTAGGACGCATCCTGGTGCCAGCTGACCCGCATCCCGTCGCCCGGCAACTTGGCGAAGAAGTGGCTGTGACGCAGGATCACCGTCTCGCCCAGCATGTCTTCCATCACGTCGATGATCCGACTGTCGGTGACGATGTCCCAGACGCCCTGACAGTGTTTATGCCAGTTGGTCAGCTCATAGCTGTTCCAGCCTGCCTCCAGCGCCTTGGGCAAGAGTTCGTCAAAGTAGCTGCGGATCTGTTCGATCTCTGAGGGTGAGAAGATATCGATCGGGAAGACGTAGCCCCGCTCGTTGTACTGCTGAATCTGCTCAGCGGAGAGGTGACGGGGCTGATCCACGCCCAGTGGAAAGAACCGCAGGTCGCGCTCGAGTTCGGGGAATGCGTTGATGCGTTGAGTCATCGGGGCAGGCCTCACTTGCAGTCAGTTGGTTGTCGTCCCGTTGCTGTCGGTCACTGCAATGTAGCTAACGAGCTCAGGCCGTTTCACGGGCGCGCTACGGACCCAGATGTCGGTGGAGGAAATCGATCTCGGCCTGGATGTAGGCGTCCGCGTTGTCACTCAGCGCGAGCAAATGCCAACCCTTCTCCACTCGAAACAGTTCAGCGCCCGGTATCTCGTTCGCCGAGTGCTCGGCGTGGCTGAATGGCACGTCGCGGTCGTGCGTGCCATGAACCACAAGCGTCGGACAACGAACCTCGCTCAGTGGCAGACGCTCAATCTCGCGGAATTGCCTGAGATCGTTGTCAAACCCGTCCAGCAACAGGTTGGGCGGCGGTTGGCTGTTGATCAGGCGACGGAGCAGTGCGAGCTTCGACGGCGTCGCCAGAATGTCGTTCGTCACCCGGGCCCGTTCTGCGTCGTCCAGGGTGCTCTCTGTCTTGACAAACTGCCCGACTCCGACGCGCGGCAACCACTGCAGCGTCCGCTTCGCGATCCAGAGCACCAGTGGATGTACCGACAGCTTGATGACGCGCTCGGAGACATCTGGCTGAAACGCATGTGAAATCGCTACCTCGAGAATCAGGGCCTGCGCCCGCTCGGGATGTCGGGCGGCGAATTCGATACTGCTGGGTCCGCCGCCCGAGATTCCATAGACAGCCACCTGGTCGATCTCGAGTGCGTCCAACAGCGCCGCCGCGGCGTCGGCCTGTTCCGCCGGTGTCCGGCCAGTCGTCAGCGGCGTCCGTATGTATCCGGGTCGGGATGGGGTAATCGTGCCGAAGCCGGCCTCCTCGAACGGCTCACCGATGAAACTCGCATGGTGACCCTGCGGCGTGCCGTGCATGATCAACACGTAGGGAGGATTTCCGCGTCGGGCAAACTCAACCGGCCCGCACTCAGTCTCAACAACATCCGAGACTGCATTCAATCGGGTAATCGCCCGCGTCCGCGGGGTATGCAAACCGAGCGCCATGATCGTTCCAGAAACCTACACGCCAATACACATGAAACGGAGGGAGAGCGCTAGTCCCCCCGACAGAACGCGGCCATATCGCGGGCGGTCGACAATGCCAAGTCGGTGCAGGGCAGCACCATGTTATCGCCACCGTGGGTAGTGCCCATCACCTGCCGACAACGCGCGGACTGTCCTGCCCGCAGCAGCAATCGATAGAACTCAAGACCTTCGTCACGCAGTGGGTCGCACTCGTTGACGCTGATCACCGTGTTCGGGAAGCCCTGCACGTGCTCCTCGTTGGCGAAGAGCGGCCAGGCTTCCGGGTCCTGCGCGTCGAAGGCGTCCATCCCGTAACCCAGAGCGCCGAAGTTACTGTGCAGATCGAGTACCAGGCCGTTGTTCTCAATCGATGAGGGCAGATCATCGCGCGGCCAACTGCCGGCGATGTAGGGGCACATTGAATACAAGCCCGCGATCAGTCCGGCATCGCCCTCACGCGTGAGTCGCAGACCGACGGCAAGCGTCAGGTTGCCGCCGCCGCTCTCGCCGGCGACGACGATCCGATTCGCGTCGATGCCGAACTCGCTCGCGTTCGAGATCAGCCACTTGAGGCCCGAGACGCAGTCATTGAGACCGGCGGGGTAGGGCGCAACCTCAGGCGCTGAGGAAGGTACCACGCAGTTGCGGAAGTCGACCATGGCTACGGCCACGCCCTGGTTGGCGATCATCCGCCCCCAGGACTGGTAGGTGAAGTCGAAGCAGGACATCAGCGCCATCCCGCCGCCGTGTATGTAGTAGACGCAGGGCAGTGGCGCGTCGGCCTCAGGTCGGATCAGCAACACGTTGATCGTGTTGCCATCGGGTTGCGAGACAAAGGTCTCGGTGGTGATCGTCAACTCGTCCGAGGGCGCGACCGCTTCTGCTTCCGCCTCGCTGAAGAGGGTCATGTTCTCCACGGCAGCCAGCGTCTCGGGCGCATTCATGGCGGCGAGAAGCGCGTCGCGCGAATCGAAGTTGGGCAAGGGGAAGTTGGGCAGATCGCCGAACATTTCCTTGATCCGCGGGTCAATGCGGGGATCATCGGTGATTTGGCTCATCGGTCATTCCTCAATCGCTGTGGCCCTCAATGCTAGCCATACGCCTCGGCCAGCAGCTCTTCCAGGACGGCGTTGAATTCGTCCGGCAATTCCCAATAGACGGAGTGTCCGCCGGTCGGAATCTCGACGTAGCGCGCGCCTGGCGCCATCTCCGCAGCTCGACGAATCACGTCGGCGGGAATGATCGCATCTTCCGCGCCAGCCAGGAAGACGATCGGCATGGTCAGCGCCGAGAGCTCATCCAGCGGAATCGCTCCATCCTCGACGCCGAATGAAAGTGGGCGGTCAAGATCGAGTGGCGGGTTGAGCGCGCGAATCTGGTTGTAGAGGAAGACTCCGGCCGGCGATCGCTCCAGGTACGCCGACCCCACCATGCGAGTCATCCCGCCGAGCCGCGCGTTCTCGGCCGCCGCCGCAGTCGCAACTCGCATCGCGTCCAGCAGCTCCTGATCGCCGATGCCCAGCATCGTGTCGGCCATGAGCAGCGCGGTCACCCGCTCGGGATGGCGAGCGGCGTAGGGCAGGATGGAAAACCCACCCATCGACTGCCCGACCAGCGCTGCGCGGGCAATGTCCAACTGATCCATCAACTCGCCGAGATCGCGGGCAAACGCTGTGCGACCCTCGCCGGAGATGTCCTGACTCTGCCCCCAACCACGCACCTCATAGGTCACGCAGCGGAAGCGGTCGCTGAAGCGCGGAATCTGATTCCACCAACTGAGATGATTCCCGCCCGCCCCATGGACGAAGACGATTGTCTCGGGACCTTCGCCAAACTCGTCGTAGACCAGGGTCGCGCCGCTCACTTCAAGCGTCTTGGGCATCGCCATCTCCCTCCAGGAACGATCAGCTGGTTAGAGGCTAAAGGTTGTCGCTGGCCCTCCTCTGCCGGCGCCACCCCTCGTAGGCAGGGGGCTTCTCCCCCCAGAGGGGAGAGGGAGATTTGGCGGCGTAACTGCGCCGACTATGCGTCTCACTCGACCGGGACTGGTTCCGCGGTCGTCCAACATGAGCAGGCGAGTTGCGCGACCCGTTCCGGATCGAGCAGGCGGAGCGCGCCTCGCCGAATCGAGGAGACCAATCCTTGCCTGGTCAAACAGGGAAAGTGCCGCGCTGACGGCGGGCCGGGTCGCGCCGACGACTTCAGCCAACTCTTCGTGCGTGATCGGCACGATATCGTCTTCGGTTTCGTTGTAGATCAACGACAGCCAAGCGCAACAGCGCACGCTGAGCGGGTGGAAACGAGCGCACACGGCGTGCATGGCCGACAGGTGAAACTTGCTGTCGTAGGCATATGTGAGCGCCACTCTCAGGGCCGGCTCTCGCTCAGCGATCTGGCGAAAGATCGCCGCCGGCAGCACGACCGCTTCGCCTGGCAAGCGGACTTTGAAGCTGAAGAAAAACGGCATCCGGTGCAGGGCGCGCATCCCGCCGATCACACCTTCGGAGCCCACGAAGACCGGTTGAATGCACTCGCCGTCTTCGGTCTCGAGCAGGCCGCCGTGGATGCCGCTCAGTGGGAAGATCACGTAGCCACGACTCACCCAATGATCGAGCCGGTCGCCGCGATCGAAGTAGACCAGTTCGGCGTTGTCGAGCAACTCAGCCAGCGTCTCGGAGGGCATCCCACGCAGAATCAGGTTCGCGCGGACCTGATTCTGCACATCCAGTCCCTGCTTGATGTACGTGCCGTTCCAAACTATTCTGCGTCGCTCCGCCATCGTCGATGCCTGCCCAGAGCCGCTCCCGTGCGCACGGCTACTCGGTCTCGCTTGCCGCTGAGTGGGTCTCGGGCCTTTGGGGTTGATCCAAACGAGGCAATCGATTACCTAGCAGGATTATCACGCTTGAGAATTACGTTCGCAACTCCTACCCTTGCCTCGACTTTGAGGCGGTTGGCCGGGTGCCGTCGGAGGGGCGTGAGTGGACATTCGGATGGAAGAACGAGAGCCGATTCTCGAGATCCGCGGCCTGCGCAAATGGTTCGGCGGCGTGCATGCGCTCGATGGCGTGGACCTGGAAATCTACGACGGCGAAATCTTGGGCATCATCGGACCCAATGGCTCCGGCAAGACGACGCTGTTCAATGTCGTCGCCGGGGTGCATCGTCCAACCGGCGGCTCCGTCACCTGGATGGGTGAGGACATCACCGGCCAGGCGGCGGAATCAATGGCCGGGCGCGGGATCATCCGCACCTTCCAGCAGGCGATGGCGTTCGAGGACCTCACAGTGCTGGACAACGTGGGCATCGCTTGCCAGCACCGGCCACGCTCAGCTCGGGTCGATCAGGCATACGATGGGCTGCACGGCGCGGAAGAGATCATCGAATTCGTTGGGCTGAGCGAGTTCGCTCATGAACAGGCGACCAACCTGGGCTTCGGCAACCTGCGCCGTCTCGGTATCGGTATCGCTATTGGCGGACATCCGCAGCTGTTGATGGCGGACGAGCCCGCCGCCGGGCTGAACGACAACGAGACGGCCGATCTGAGTCAGCTGATCGAATCCATCCGTGAGCGCGGCGTGACCATCACGGTGATCGACCACGACATGAACATGATGATGAACATCTGTGACCGCTTGGTCGTGCTGGACTTCGGTCAGAAAATCGCTGAGGGCCGTCCTGACGAGATTCGTAGCGATCCCAAGGTGCTGGAAGTGTATTTGGGAGAAGACCTTGCCGCTGCTGCAGATTAACGACCTCCACACCGCATACGGACGCACGCGCGTGCACCGAGGCATCGAGCTGAGCATCGACGCCGGAGAAATCGTGGCGATTCTCGGGCCCAACGGAGCGGGCAAGTCGACATTGCTCGGTGCGATTGCCGGCCTGATCCGTCCGACCAGTGGTGAGATCGTCTATCAGGGCACGAATCTGGTTGGCTGGACCGCCGATCGCGCGGCCAAGGCGGGTATCAGTCTGGTACCCGAGGGTCGGCGCATTTTCCAGGGGATGACCGTGCGCGACAACCTCGAGCTGGGCGCGTACGTGCAGACGGACCGCAGCTCCGTCGCGGCGGACCTAGAGCGGGTGCTGGACTACTTTCCGATCTTGCGCGAGCGGCTTGATTCACAAGGCAGCGACCTGAGCGGCGGACAGCAACAGATGCTTGCGATCGCGCGCGGCCTGATGGCGCGCCCCACACTGATGCTGCTGGATGAACCGTCACTCGGGCTGTCACCGGTCCTCGTCCGCGACCTGCAGGAGATCATCCTCGGTCTGCGGGAACAGTTCGGCGCGTCGGTGCTGCTGGTCGAGCAGAATGCGAGTTTGGCCTTGGCCGTCGCCGCGCGCGGCTACCTGATGCAGACCGGTGCAATCGCCGCGCAGGGATTGCTCGACGAGATGCGAGAAACAGGTCTGATGCGTGAGCTCTACCTGGGTGCCGCGGACGCCGCAGGCGGCGATTAAGTTTGCCTCAAACCGCTACTCGAGAGCGTCGGCGCCGGCTTGCGCCACTTCCGCGTCCTGCTGATAGCTACCGCCGCTGACTCCGATGGCGCCGATCACCGCGCCGTCGCTGACAATCGGGTGACCTCCACCGAGCATCGTGAATCGCGATATCGAGCCGATCCCGTGCAACAGTCGAGGGTCGTCCTTGATCGCGTCGTACCACTGAATCGTCGGCAGACCAAATCCCGATGCGGTGTAGGCCTTGTCCTGTGCGACCGTCACGCTCGGAAAGATCGCGCCGTCCATGCGCAGAAATGCCTTGAGCTGTCCCGAGTCGTCGACCACGGCGATTGACATGGGCACACCCAGCTCGTTGGCCTTGGCGATGGCGGCAGACATCACCTGCTGAGCCCCTTCCGCACTGATCGTTTGTTTGCTCATTGTCGCGGCCATGCGGTGTCTCCTTTTCGCGTGTTCGGATGTATCCCCGACCTGCCGTGCCTGCGCCAGACAATCGCAGACAGCTGCTAGGCAGCCGAACCGCGCAGCAGTCCCTGCGGCCGCACGAGCAGGATCAGGATCATCAGCCCGAACGCGTAGGCATTGGTCCAGGCGGGCGCGAAGTAGCCCTGGCTCATCGCCTCCAGCAGCCCCAGGAAGAGGGCGGCGATCACCGCGCCGGTCACGTTGCCCAGTCCGCCGATGATCGCCACGGCGAAACCCTTGATCACGAAGTTCGCGCCGACAAATGGCGAGACCGGGAAGAAGGAGATCAGGAGCCCGCCGCCCAGTCCGGCGATCGCGCTGCCGACGATGAAGATGCCCATCACATAGCGTTGGACGGGAATGCCCATCAAGGCCGCCGTGTCGCGATCTGTGGCGATCGCGCGCAAGGCGCGGCCCCAACGAGTGCGTTGAATCCCGTAGAAGGTGGTCGCAAACAGGGCGATGGTCGTGCCGATCACAAACACGCGCGTGGCGAGGACTCGCACGTCTCCGACATCCCAGACGACATTGAGCGGGCGGGGAATATCCACCGCGTCGGCGTTCCAGATGCCGGCGACGACGTGCTGGAGGATAAAGATCAGTCCGATCGACACGATGAAACCGTTTATTGGCTCCTGAAGCGTAAAGCGGAAGAGGCCGCGCTCCAGCACCAGGCCCAGTAGGCCGACGACGGCGATCGCCAGCATCAGGCCGAGGAAGTACCAGCCGAATCCAGCGCCCAAGCCGACCTGGACGATCAGCCCCCAGACGGCATAGCCGCCGATCATCAACATCTCGCCCTGGGCGAAGTTGACGATCCCGGTGAGACCAAAGATCAGCGTGATGCCAATCGCGATGAGCGCAATCACGCTGGCAATCGACAGGCCGAGTACCAGCTGCTGGAGGAAGATATCCATCTGGCTGTCGTCCTCTCGCCATCGTGCGCGGACCAACCGGTGCTCCGATCGGCCCTCTGAGGGTGCGGGTCAAGCTAGCGCAGAGGCACAGCGTGTTTCGTCATCGCGCTTACTGACATCCCGTGCGGGAATTTTCATCTTGCCTGAGAGCTGCCGATGTCAGGCCGCTGATCGCCGGAACGACGCGACTGGTAGCGCCTCCGGTGAACGGAAGGAGCGAACTCCATGACGACAACGAGATGGAAGGTATTGCCTAGCGGGCTCGTCCTGCCTGCCCTGTTGAGCGTCGTCGTCATGGTCGCGCTGATCTTCGCTGCCTGCGGCGACGACGAGGAGCAGCCAGCTGCCGCGGCGCCAGCCGAACAACAGCAAGACGAACCACAACAGGCAGCCTCGGACGATGAGGACGTGATCTGGATCGATATCGGCGTGGTCGCGCCGAGTTCCGGCAGTTACGAAGTCTTCGGGCACACCTATGAAGCATCGGGCAAGCTGATCGAGCACGAGATCAACACCGGAGCGCAGTACTGCATCGATCAAGGCGTCTGCGAAGAGGGCGGTGGCTTCCTGATCGACGGCAAGCTGCACAAGCTGCGCATCCATTTCCGTGACGACCGCAGCGACATCAATGCGCACGTGGCGTTGGTGCAGGAGCTCGTCCGTGACGTCGGTATCGTCGCCTGCATGTGCGGTACTCCGCACGACTTCGCCATCGCCAGTTCGAAGGTCACCCAGCCAGCCAAGGTGCTGCACTTCTCCGGTTCGAGCACGCTGGAAGAGATCCTGACGGAGGAGGCGACCGCGCCGGGCGGTGAAAACCGCTATCTGTTCCAGACAGAAACGCGCGAGTGGCAGCGCAGCGGCAGCGTTATGAAGGGCGCGGTTGACCTGATTGACCCGGACTCCGAAGTCTCGGTGATTTTGATGTTGAACGACGCGACCGGGCAGTTCCTGGGGCCGTACTTCAAGCGGGCGCTGGAAGCGAACGGGCAGACCGTCCCCGACATCATTTACTGGGACCCGGATACGACGGACTTCTCGCCGCTGTTCTCCCGCGCGAAGGCGCACGACCCCGACATCGTGCTGTTCCTCTACGACCCCGACCGCGCCATCCAGGCCATCCCTCAGGCATTGGAGATCGGCGCAGCGAAGAGCGGCTACTTCATGTTCGGGATCGACCCCGGCGAGTACAAGAAGCGAGAACTCCAGTCAGACCTACCCGTCGGCATGGCCTGCGTGCCGATCTGTTGGGGCGCGACCGACCGTGAGCAAGCGGCTGAATACTGGATCCGTTACGAAGAGTTCGGCAACGAGCTGCGCTCCTTCTCGTCGGTCAGCCTGCTGACCTATGACGACTACTACATGCTGATCAAGGCGTATCAAGCCGCCGGCACGTTCGAGGACCCCGACGCCGTGGTCGACGCGCTGCTGGAGGTGCGGCACGACGGCGTGATCGCGGATGGATTCTTCTTCGACGATCGGCACATCGTGGCGCATGGAACCGAAGTCTGCGTATCGCGACAGCTCGAGTTCGAGTGCCAGTTCACACCGCCGCCGTCTGAGCCGCCGCCCGGCACGCCAGGATTCTGATCGGCGCCGAATCGAAACGAGACTCGACTGGTCATCAGCTCAGGCGCGAGTGTCATCATCACGCTGTTGGTCGCCCCTCGACGGCGGCCAACAGCGTGACGCGGCGGCTGCGCCGATTGAGCTGTCGTCCATCGAGTCAGAGAGTGAATGGAACTTGCCCCCGCCGCGTTCTACCTGTGATCGAGGAAGGTCTGGAACCAAGCTGTGATTGCTGAGTTTTGGGATTCACGCGGTCGTCCCGTCACCAGGCGCCTCGCCAGGCAGCTCACACGGGAACTCACACCAGCGCAGAGCATGCTCTGGACCGCGCTGGTAGTCGTGATGATCCTGTTCCCCAGCATCGTCAACAGCTCACGCTTCATCGACACCGCGATCACCTACGGCATCTTTGCCATCGCCCTGTACGGGTTGGGATTGCTCTACGGGCAAACCAACTACCTCTCGATCGCGCATTCGGCCCTGATGGGGGTGGGCTCCTACACCGCGGCGATCCTGTTTATTCAGGCCGGATTCGGGTTCTGGGCTGTGCTGCCACTGGCGGCGATCTTCGCCATGGCAGCGGCGCTGTTGCTGGGCTACCCCGCCCTGCGGGTGAGCGGCTATCACTTCGTGATCGTCACCTTCGCCGCCTGCGAGCTCTTCGTGCTGGCGACCCGCAACCTGGGCGGCGCCGAAGCTCGCAAGGGCCTGACCGGCGGCGCGCAGGGTCTTGACATCACCGAACCGGTGGGCGCCATCTTCGGCCAGAGCTTCGACATCAACCTCGAACTCGAGCCCTTCTACTATCTCGTGATCGCGTTTCTGTTCATCACCATCGTGGTGACCCAGATCCTGGTCAGGTCGCCGTTGGGCAAGACATTCCGAGCGATCCGTGAAAATGAGCCGTTGGCACGCTCGGTTGGCATCCGCGCCAACTGGTACAAAATTTTCGCCTTCGGAATCAGCGGTTTGTTCGCCGGCGTGGCTGGAGCGCTCTACGCCTACAAGCTGCGACACATCGCACCCGACCTCTTCAACTCATTCGAGGGCGTGGAATTGGCGCTGATGGTGCTGCTCGGCGGATCGCGTCGGTTGATGGGCCCGCTGGTCGGCGCGATCATCGTTGGCTTCCTACCGGAAGTTCTGGACGTCATCGGACTGGGGTTGACCCCGTTCCAGCGTCAGATCGTCTTCGGCGCGATGCTGGTTGCAGTGATCATCCTGCTGCCTCACGGTCTAGTGCAGGGCGTCGCCGACCTTTACGGCTACGCCAAGCGATATCTGGCCGCATACCTGCGCCCGCCAAGACCCGGAGATGGAGATGCGGCCTCGGCCAATCCTCCAGAACCACCAGACGAGGCATCCGACGAGTCGGCAGAGCAACCGGCTGAAATGCTTGAGGCAGATGAAGAGGCCACCGAGGCCGATCAGGCAGCCGAACGGGTTGGCGGTTCCTGACTCACCAATCAGTCAGGTCAGGTGTGTTCGGACGTGGGCGTCTGCGGTGGCTCGCGAACCGATCTAAACGTACGCATCAGCAGATCGCGCGCCTCGATGTAGAGCGCCTTCAACCCGCTGACCAGCCCGCGCGGCAGGAGCAGAATCAGCAGGATCAGAGCCAGACCGTAGGCGATCTGCACGAAGTTGGGATTGTCGGCGAAGGGCAGCTCGGGCACAAACAGCACGACCGAGGCGCCCAGCAACGGCCCCAGCAAGGGAACCGCGCCGCCGAGCAGCACCATCAGGGCAAGTTCGATTCCGTCCTGGGCGCCGAACAAGCTCGGTTCGATGTGCTTGAGCAGGAAGGCGTAGTGCACACCGGCGGCTCCGGTGAACGCGCCGCTCATGGTGAAGGCCAGGATCTTCGTGCGCGCAATGTGGATGCCGATCGATTCGGACAGGTCCTCGTTCTCGCGCACCGCGCGCATGGTCGCCCCGAACCCTGAGCGGCGAATCAGGTAGACAGTGACAATCGCGATGGCTAGATAGGCCACGGTGACGTAGTAGATCGAGTTCGCCGACTGCAGCCCGATGCCGAAGAAATCGGGCATGCCGCCTTGGACGATCAGGCCCAGCCGACGCCCGCTCTCAAACCCTCCGCCATTTTCGAGCACGATCCGCACCAGCTCGCCAAAGCCAAACGTCGCGATCAGGAAGAAGTGCCCGCGAATGCGCAGCGCCGGATAGGCCAGCATCGCGGCCGCAATCGAGGAGAAGATGATGCCCAGCGGGAGCACCGCCCAATAGGACCAGCCGAACTCGCGGAAGAAGATCGCTCCCGTGTACGCGCCGATCGCCCACAGGCCGGCATGCGCCAGGGAGAGAATGCCCGCCTGCCCGAAGATCACCGCCAGTCCGTAGACGGCGATGGCCGTGGTACCGGTGACCGTCGCCAGGAAAAGATGGCGCGAAGTGGTGAACTCAGGAATGAGCAGAATGAAGATGCCGACAGCGACGATGACGACGACCCGCTCGACCGTGGCCATCCGCCGCGGGTTGCTGATCGCCTCGGCGATCTGATTCCTGGCACTGGTCGTCATTCGCATCTGCACGCGCAATCTCGCGGCGGCCGCTAACGCGCCGCCGGCCCCTGGAGGCCGGTCAGCAAGCCTCGCGGCCGCACCAGCAGGATGATGATCATGACGATGAAGGCGTAGGACTCGGACCACTCAGGTTGGAAGTACTGGGTACCCATGGCTTCGGCGAGTCCGAGTCCGAACGCCGCAAGGATCGCCCCGAGTGGATTGCCGAGACCGCCGGCCAAGGCGACGGCGAATGCCTTAATCACGAACCGTCCTCCGATGAACGGGTCGATCGGGAAGAGCCCAATCATCAAGGCGCCGCCGAGGCCGGCGAGCAGCGAGCCAACCAGGAACACGACCATGATGTAGCGGCGCACCGGGATACCCATCAGCGCCGCCGTGTCGCGGTCGATGGCGCTGGCGCGCAGCGCGCGTCCGTGGCTGCTGCGGTAGATCACCCAGAGCATGACGGCGACGACCGCCAGCGTCGCGCCGACGACCAGCACCCGTGTGCCTGGTATCCGCGCGCCGCCGAGGTCGAAGACCTTCCCGATTGGCGCCGGTATGTCGACGATGCTGGCGCCAGCCGGAGACAGTTCGACCAACAGATGTTGTAAGACGATGATCAGACCCAAGGAGACGATGAACCCGTTAATCGGCGAATCAAAGGTGAAGCGGAAGACGCCGCGCTCCAGGGCCAGACCGATCAATCCGACGGCGACGATGGCGAACACCATGCCCAGCCAGAAACTACTGCTGAGCTGAATGGTGACGAACCAGGCGAGGAACCCGCCGATCACCAGCAGTTCGCCGTGTGCGAACATCACCAGTCCGGTCAGGCCGAAGATGAGGGTGACGCCGAGCGCCATCAAGGCGATGACGGCGCCGATGGAGAGTCCATTGATTACCTGCTGGAGGAAGATCTCCATCGCCGTCTCAACCTTCCCAACTCTCCAAAGCCGTCGGCGGTTTCGCAGCAACCACCATCGGTGGCCTGCCAGAATGAGCCCTCGCGGCGCCGAACGGCGTGCGAGGGCTCAGGTCGCCCGCTGTCCCGTGCCGACGAGCAACGGAACAGCCTGGAGTGGCCTACTGCTCGCTCCCCTCCTGATTGGCCAACACGAACTCCTCGGTGACGCCAAGGGCCTCGGGTCCGTACTCCTCAAGCGAGAAGTTGGTGCAGGCGATCTCCCCGAGCTGGACGCGGCAGGTGTCGTACCCGTGCGCGACGCGGTGCCACTCGGGGTCCATCGTCAGCGTGGAACTGAGCACTCCGTCGATGGTGATTCCCTCCAGCGCTTCGGCGATCGCCGTGGTGTCGTCAACCGTGCCGGCCTTCTGCATCGCCGCAACTAGCATGTAGACGTAGTCGTACTGCCAGAGGGTGATGTCGGTCAGCGGCGCCGGTGAACAGCCGTCGGGGTCGCCACACTCGAACTCGTTGACGGCTCGGTAGTGTTCGCGCGACCGTTCACTGCTGTTGATCGCTCGACAGAGGTTGATGCAGGCCAGCACGATCGGCGACTCGTTCTCGATACCGTCGGGGAAGTTCTCTTGCCACCAGCCCGGGTCGACGCCGAAGACCATGTAGCCGCGGGCGACTTCAAGCTCGAGCGCCTGCTCGGCGATCAAGACCGAGTCGGCGGCGATGTACCAGTTGTGTACCCAATCTGGGTTCAGACCCTTCAGCCGAGTCAGGAACGGAGTGAAGTCAGTGGTGCCGGGCGGATAGAAGACGACCGGGTGGGTTTTCTGTCCGAGCGCGGTCAGGACGCCGTTGTAGAACCTGCCCAGGAACTGTCCTGAGGGGTCGTCGGTGGCGATGATCACCGAGGTGTCACCGGGCTGTGCGCCGAGCAGTTCGAGCACGCCCGCTGCGGTGATCGTGCTGCGGGTCAGCTCCGACGGCTCGATCTGGAAGAGCCACTTGTGGCTGGTCTGGGAGGTCTCCGGATTCAGCACGCCGCCTTCCGAGGTGAGAATGCTCAGCGACATCAGGTGCAGCACCTGCTCCGGTTGTGTGAGCTCGGAGGCCGCCAGACCAACACCGTGCGGGATCGGGCCGAAGATGATCTTGATGCCCTCGTCGCGGATCAACTCTTGCACCGCGGCGATGCCGACCGCGTCATCGGAACGCGTGTCGCGCGCGACGACCTCGATCGTGTACGTCGTATCACCGACGACAAAGCCGCCAGACTCGTTGATCTGCTGGACGGCGAGCATCAGGCCGACCTCCTCCGACTTGCCGTAGAAGGCGAGCCCGCCACCGGAGAGCGGCTGGACCGAACCGATCCGCACAATGCCTGTCTCGGCTGCTGCCTGTTGCGGCTGCTGCCTGTTGCGGCTGCGCCTGTTGCTGTGGTTGAGGTTGGGGTTGCGCCTGTTGCTGCGCCTGCGGTTGGGGTTGGGCGGCGGTTTGTTGCTCGGCGTCGTCGTCGCCGCACGCGGCGACAACGAAGCCGAGCACCAGTGCAGCGAGTGCGGCACCGACCAATCTCATCCAGCGCCAACGTGTCAGGCGACTGTCTGCCATGTGGTCGGTCATATCGGTGCCTCCTGCTGCTGCGCTGCACCGATGGTTTCGGTCAGCGCACCTTACTCATATGTATGACCTGGGAGAAATTCGATCGGTTTGATCGCCAGGTCGCCTTGTGAGTACTGCAAACCCGACTCGTCGTGGCCGGGGAAGATGAATGCGTCGCGCTCCGAGGCGATGGCTTCGACCTTCGCGCACGACTGGATGAACGCCTCGTTGCTGATGTTGACGAAGTTCGGCAAGCCTGGCGGCCCGAACGCCTCGTGGGTACTGACGGCGTCGCCGGCGAGCAGCGCCCAGCCGGTGGTCTCCAGACGCACCAGCACTCCCATCGAGCCAGGCGTGTGACCAGGCAGACTGATCGTCCACAGATCCTCCATGATCTCCTGATCGCCATACATCAAGATCGGGTTGCGCCGCGAGAGGAAGTGCCAGTCCTGACGGATGAAGAAATTCGCGGCTGACCAGATGCTGGTCGCGTAGCGATGTTCATCCTCATGCAGGATGATTTGCGCTCCAGCTTCCTCGAATATCCGCAGCCCGCCGGCGTGGTCGGCGTGACAGTGACTGAGGATGACATGGCTGAAGTCATCCGGCCCCAGGCCGACCCGTTTGAGCGCGTTCTCGAGCAGGTCGTCGGCCGTGAGTTCGGTCAGATCAAGCGTGCCTTGCCATTCGGGCAGCCACTCTTCCGCAAACTTCGTCGAGATACCGGTATCGAACAGGATCCGTCCGGCTGGGTGATTGATGATGTACGCCAACGACGGGCAGCGGTACCAGGTCCGCGGCGCTTCGCGACGGCTCGGCAGGAGCATGTCATTCGGGTTCGGATAACCGAGCAATCCGTAATCCATGCCCATATGGCCGAGCTTGAGTCCCTGCAGGGTGATGCTCATGAGGTGAACTCCTTCAACGGTGTCCCAACTTGGCGCAACCAACAACGAGACCAACCGACCGCGTCAGACGCCGTTCGTCGGTCCGGTCAGGGCCGGTCCGACGTCGGGGTTGATGACGAGCCCGCCACAGGCGTCGGCGAGTGCCGGCATGCACTGGTCGGCAAACATGTGCATCTGCTCCTCAACCTCTTCGCCGAGGTAGCCGCCCATTTCGAACCAGGCCGTAAACATGAAGTCCTCGTAGCCGACCGTTTCCTTGATCTCCATGATCTGCTCGACGATTTGGTCGGCCGTACCAACGAAGGCGAGACCCTTGTCGATGCAGAGATCGGCAGTCACCGGTCGGTCGGGCGGCGGCGGCGGCTCGTCGATGTCGGTGATCACGCCGCCAAAGCCGAATGCGCCGAGGTACGGCCAAGCCGCTTCCATGCCCAGCTTGTAGCGCTCGAGGTCGTTCGCTTCATCGCCCGGCTTGAGGATGTGCACGTATCGGGCCGGGGTGAATCCGCGCTTGACGTCGGCGTCGTAGCCAAACTTCCAGGGCCCTTCCCGATCGAGGCGGTCCGGCCACTTGGTCCGTTCCAGGGTCTCGTAGTACCGCTCGACGTTGGCCTTGAGTCGGGAGTTGGGCTCGGGAATCGTGTAGCAGTTGACCCCGTGCGAGGCTGCCCACTCGATCGAGCGCGGGCTGGTGACGGGCATCCACATCGGCGGCCGCGGCTTCTGGATCGGGTGCGGGTAGACGCTGATCTCCTTCAGCGTCGTGCCGGTTGCATAGACGGGCGGGCCGGAGGCGTACATGTCCGGCGCGCCAATATCGAGCACGCTGTCCAGATCGCGATCGACGTGCTCTTGGCTGAAGTAGGCGATCGTGGAGGGGTTGCCCCACTTGGTGTAGCTCGGCGGGAGGTTGAAGAACTCACCGTGATGGCTGAACGAGTGCTGGGTCCAGGCCTTGGTGATGATCTCGAAACACTCCTCGAAGAACGAGCGGTTGCGTTCCTGATCCTGGATCGTCGCGCCCATCGCGCCGCCCAGCACTTCAGTTTCACGGGACTGGTAGCCGCGTCCGACGCCGAATTCGAGTCGGCCGCCGCTGATCACATCGAGCATGGCGCCTTGCTCGGCCAAGCGCACCGGGTGGTGCCAGGGCAGGATGTTGGCCATCTGTCCGAGCCGAATGCGGCTCGTCCGCGCGGCGATGGCTGTCTCGGCGACGATCGGGTTGGGACTGAACTCCACCCCTTCGGGTTGCATGTGGTGTTCGGTCATGAACCAATAGTTGAAGCCAAGCTCCTCGGCCAGCACGCCCTGTCGGATCTGATTGATCAGGATCCGCTGGAAACTTTCGCTGGTTTCCTCAAGTGTCCCCGAATTGACTCGAGTGCCATTAACGACATCGCTGCCGAGGTCGACCGCTCCGTTGTGAAAGATCGCGAGCTCAAGCATGGTGTTCCTTTCGTTCGCCGCCGTCGGCGAGGATCTGGTCCGCCGTCGCGGCGGACGGTTCGCGTGGCTGAGAGCGACTCCCTTCGCCTGATCGGTGAGCAATCAGGAGAGGGCAGACCGGGTAGTCAGTAACTTCGGCACGCTCGGTCCACTCGTGTAGCGGCAGTCTGAAAAATCGCTACGCGGACTGTCAGTACGCGCGATGACATTCACAACATCGGCTTGGCAGCTGAGGGCGGCTGAGAGCGCCAGCGGGATTTCAGACTGCCAACAGCCCCGAGCCTGCGTCCCAGAGGACGACCCGTCCCTCGATCTGCGACGCTAACGCTCTCGATGCATCCAGATTCCGGGACACGTTTGAGACCAGCACCACGAACGCTGCTGACTCCGGGACCGCCTTTCGGCCGCCGTCTGGAGACATCAGGACGTTGGCCGCCAGCTCGGGGGTGATGCGATCGCCGATTTCAGCTCCTGCGATCTGCGCGACCAGCTCAGGTCGGTGCACCGATCGTTCGTCCAACGGGCGACCAAATACCCCCGCGCCGATGACCGCCGCCACAACATCGACTCCCTCTGGCAGCACCGGTTCGTGGACGGCGGGCGCCTTGAAGGGACGACCTCTGGAGCCATCGGCCTCAACCCCAACCAGGCTGGCAAGCCCGGCGTTGACTGCCTGACGCGGCCAACCGGGACTGACGGCCAGGACACGCTCGCGGTCGCCTCTGCCTGATCCGACCACCGCAGTGGAGAGACCGCGCAGACGAATGTCGTCCAGCGCGCCGGCGCGGAACGCATCGTCGCGACCGATGGCGAGTGGCAGTGTCCGACCCTCACGAGGGATGGTCATCCTGGCTGTCGTGGTCAACACTGTGAGACCGGCGCCACCCGCTGCTGCCCACTCGGCGGCGAGCGCGAACAGCACCGTCGTTTTCCCGCCGCCGCCGACCGTGGCGAACACACTCGGCCGCACGATGCCCAACGCCTCATGCAACGGCAACGGCAGTTCGGTACTCATATCTTCAGCCTAAACTCAAGCCATGGAACCCACGACCTACGCGTTCTCTGTCGTCATCCTGGCGGGCGGATTCGGTCGTCGGCTGGGCCGCGACAAAGCGACCACCCAGGCCGGCGGACGTCCGCTGCTGCACTGGAGCGCGCTCGCCGCTCACTCAGTGAGCGATGACATCGTGGTCGCCCGCCGCCCCGACCAGCAATTCCCTCCGCTCGCAGGCGTCAGCTGGCGAGAGGCGATCGATCATCGACACGACCGCGGCCCACTGGCTGGGCTTGAAGCAGCGCTGCCGCTGATCGAACACGACATCGCCGTCGCAGTCGCCTGTGACATGCCCTTCATCCAGCCGAAGCTGCTACGCGCGGTTGCGGACGCCTGTGCGGATGTCGAGATCGCGATGCCGCGCATTGATGGCGTCGCGCAACCGCTGTTCGCCGCCTATCGCTCTTCGGTCCTGCCGCATATGACACAGTTGCTGGATGAAGGCGACGGCCGCATCCGAGCGCTCTTACCACTGGTCGAGCATCGGTTGCTGGAAATCGACGCACTGCGCACGCACGATCCCGAGTTGCGGTCATTCACCAATGTCAACCGACCAGACGACCTCGCCCGCGTTGACCGACTCCTGAGCAGCGCGTCCACGAGTGAACTGGTCCGAACGCGAACGAATAGCTGAAGGGACGATCCGATGCCGATGTTTCGACGGGTGCTGACCGGCCGAGTCGCGCCGGGCAAGCACAGCGAGTTTCTCCGCGCGGTCGAAGAGGCGCTCGACTATCAGTCCGCGCGCGGAATCGAAGCGAGATTCTCGGTCTGGGACGCCATCACTGGTCCAACCTCCAACGTGGAGATCATCGCTGAGTTCGAAGACCTCAAGGAACTCGAGCAGTACGAGGAGCTGGCCGCGCAGGATCAGCGCTTCGCCCAGCTGCGCCGCGCCGTCCGCGAGGCAATGGTCTTCGATTCCGCCGAAATCAACATTTACCGCAATCTGATCTGAGAGACCCACAGGACAATCATGGTTCGTGTCGATCCTGAACGACAAGCCGAGTATCAAGAAGCGTGGCAGGCGTGGCAGAAGCAGCTGTCTCGGCTGCACGAGATCTTTCTCGACGGCAAACCGCTCGAGCCGCCCAAGCTGAAAGGCTTACTCAACCGCGAGGCGCGCGCCAAGCAGCGCTACGACGCAGCCCGCGAGGCATTGCTCGGCATCGGCGCGCTCCCCGCCGCGCCTGTTGGCCACATTGGACGCTCTCCCTCAGCGTCCATACACTCAGGGATATCGAGCCCTCAATCTGATTAATCAGCATTGGGCTGGGCAGGACTGCATAGCGCGATGAGCGACGACTACGGCGTCGACCTCGATGAAATTCTACGTGTCATCGACCGTGCGTCGGTGCTGATCGTGCGCTTCGAAGTGCTGGAACCGCGTCTCCTGGTGGACTTCCGCGCCGATCCGCCGGATATGCCGATCATCCAGCTCGTTGACCGCGTCAACTCAGCTGAAGAGCGTTTTCGCCATCTGAAGTCGCTCCGCCCACGATTGCCATTGCCCGAGCGAATTATGTCGTTCCCTTGGCCACGCGCGATCAGGGCGTTCGAGGAGTCCGGCATTTGGCAGAAGATCGAGGCGCGACTGATCAGCCTGGGCGCCGATCCGGACCACGTCCAGGACATTCAACGACAACTCCTCGATGGCGAACGCGCCGTCACCCTCGCCGCCATTACCGGCGGCGAGGGATTCCGCACGATTTGGGAACGGCAAGGACCAACCGCGTGACCCTCAACCAGAGCGAACGGCCATTGATCGATCTGCGCTCCGACACCGTGACCAAGCCGACGCCGGCAATGCGCCAGGCCATGTACGAAGCAGAGGTCGGCGACGACGTATTCGGCGAAGATCCGACGATCATCAAACTGGAGCAGCAGGCCGCGGCCGTCACTGGCAAAGAGGCGGCGTTGTACGTATCCAGCGGGACGATGGCCAACCTAGTGTCGCTGCTATCTCAGACCAGAGCCGGTGACGAATTACTGGTCGGCGATCGCGCGCACATCGTGCGCTCAGAAGCAGGCGGCGTGTCGAGACTGGGCGGCGTGCTCGCGACGACACTGCCGAACCAGCCGGACGGCGGGTTCGATCCCGAGCTGATCCCGGGCGCCGTCCGTCCAGACGACATGCATCAGCCGCGGACGACGCTGCTGGCGCTCGAGAACACCCACAACTTCTGTGGCGGAACGGTCATTTCGCTTGAGCGGATGCAGGAGATCGCCGGCGTCGCGCATGATCTGGGACTGCGCGTGCACCTCGATGGGGCGCGCATCTTCAACGCAGCCGTCGCCTCGGGACACAGCGTGGCCGAACTCGCCGCGCCGGCTGACAGCGTGACCTTCTGCCTCTCCAAAGGACTCGGAGCGCCGGTCGGCTCGCTGATCTGTGGCGACGAGGCGTTCATCGCCCAGGCTCGCCGCACTCGCAAACTGGTCGGCGGCGGTATGCGGCAGGCCGGGATTCTGGCGGCGGCGGGACTGGTCGCCCTCGATCAGATGGTAGATCGTCTGCACGACGATCACGCCAACGCGCGACAGCTCACACGTGGACTGGCCGAGCTCGGTTTCGACGTCAACCCCGAGCGCGTGGAGACGAACATCATCATCGCGCAGCTCGACACATCCAGTGACCCGGCGCCGTCGCCGAAGCTACAGGCTGAGCTGAAGCGGATCGGCGTGCTCGTGACCACTCCAGACCGGACCAAAATCCGTCTGGTCACCCATGCTGATGTCACCAGTGAGGACTGCGCCGAAGCCCTGCGTCGCATGGCCGAAGCAGAAATCGGCCCTGGATGACACCATGCATCCCAACTGGAAAAATCGCACGTTCTTTACCGGTGACAATCTCCCGATTATGCGGGGGTTGAATTCCGATAGCGTTGATCTGATCTATCTCGATCCGCCTTTTAATTCCAACCACAACTATGCAGCTCCAATTGGCTCCGACGCAGCTGGCGCCGAATTTCAGGACACATGGACCCTCAAAGATGTTGACCTGGAATGGCATGGAGAAATCGATGAACGGGAACCTGCTCTGTACTCGGTGATCAAGACTGCGGGGCTGACCCACAGT
Source organism: Dehalococcoidia bacterium (assembly GCA_007571275.1). Lineage (GTDB taxonomy): Bacteria > Chloroflexota > Dehalococcoidia > Bin125 > Bin125 > Bin125. The sequence continues at coordinate 7,185 of RKRS01000050.1, read as the reverse complement.
AAGTCCATGCAGGCTTACCTGATATACATGAGTGTACGTCTCATCGAGATGAAGCGGTTACTCAAGCCTGCAGGTAGCATCTACCTTCATTGCGATCCGAATGCCGGCCACTATCTCAAACTCGCAATGGACGCGGTGTTCGGCACAGATCGTCATCGCAACGAGATCATCTGGCATTACGGTGGACGTGGCGCCAAGGCAGTTGCAAACCAGTTTCCCCGCAACCATGACGACATTCTTTTCTACAGCAACGGCGGAGGCCACACCTATCACAGTGTGTACGGAGAGCGCCTCATCCCGATACAGGAAGCATCTGCAAACGGCTATCAACGGGGTGCTGACGGACGCTGGTTCCGCACGGCGCCGCGTGGCGACTACACGGACGAGAGCATCGAGCGGTTGAGCGCAGCAGGGCGCATCCATGTCACGCGTACCGGGAATATCCGAATCAAGTACTTCGTGGAGGAACGAGGTGGATATCTCGTCGAGGATCGATTGGTTGGCAGTGTCTGGAACGACATTCCGGATATGATGCACACTCCCAAGAAGGAACGAACCGGATATCCCACGCAAAAGCCGTTGAAATTGCTTGACCGCATCATCCGGGCTTCTTCCAGGCCAGGGGATATGGTGCTCGATCCCTATGCAGGTTGCGCAACCGCCTGTGTTGCCGCTGAGGGAATGAGACGCCGAGCAGGCAACCAGGAAGTCGAAGAACCGCGCCAGTGGATTGGCATTGATATCGCTCCACGCGCCGCTCAACTCGTGCAGCAACGAATGCGAAATGAGCTTGGCATGTTCGGGGACATCATCGTCCGCGATGACGTGCCTCAGCGAACTGACTTCGGGACATTGCCGAACTACCGCACGCACAAGCACACCCTCTTCGGCAAACAGGAAGGCATCTGCGCCGGTTGCAACTCCGCGTTTCCCTTTCGCAATTTCACAGTCGACCACATCGTTCCACGATCGAGAGGTGGTTCCGATCATCTCGATAACCTGCAGCTGCTTTGTGGGGCATGCAATTCGACCAAAGGCAATGGTTCGCAGGCCGACCTGAAGCCGCGTCTTCGGGCGCAGGGCGTCATTGGGACTCTGCAGTGACGCGGTCGTTGTTCGCTGTGTTCCTGGCCGGGATGGTCGGAATCTTCGTCGCCTGTGGCTCCGAGGCTGGTTTCAACGATCCTGAAAATCCTGTCTCGCAGATCTCGTGGCCGGACTTTGAGCGGCTGCACTACGACATGCTCGACCAGACCGACACCAGGCTGGGGACGCTCGTGCTGGAAACCATTCGCCAGGACGACGAGTACCTGCTGTCGCTGCAGTTCACTCTTGACAGCGAAGATGGCACGGTAACGGATCGAGTGAGCGTCTGGGTTGACGCCGACACGCTGCAACCGCTTCGCTACCAGCGACACGCGGAGTCGTCGGAGGAGACGCTCACCGCGGAGGCGACGTACCGCATCAATGCCGACGCGGAAATTTCGGCCGAGGTGATCCTCGATGAAGACGGCGAAGTCACTGAAGAAACCGTCGAGGCCGGCGCGTTTGCCTTCGACAATGACTCGTCGGCCTGGCTCTGGCGCACGCTGGCGTTCGAGCAGGACCTGGAGCTGACCTATCGCTCGGTGAACGTCGTCCAGCGCCGCAGCCAGGTCGTTCAGGTTGCGGTGCGCGGGCAGGACACGCTGCGCAGCCCCGACGGCGACGTGGTCGTCTGGCAGGTCGTGGCGACGCCGGGCGTGGAAATCTCCCGCGCCTGGTACGCGATCGATCCGCCACACCGCCTGATTCGCTGGGATCAGCAGCCGCGTCGCTTCATTCTGACCAAGGTCGAGACCGAGCCTTAGTCGTTACTCGTCGCGTGGTCGCGCCCAGACCGGTCGCTCAACACCAGCGGGAGGAGCAAACGACGCTTCTTCTTCGCTGGGCGGCTCCGGATCGGGAATCTGCGGCTGCCAGGTTTCGTCGGTCGCGTCCGCTGCCGCAGCAGACCCGATCGCAGACGGCTCAGGCTCTTCGCGATCAGCGCCGAACACGTGGCGCGCCTGGGCTTCGGTTAGCTCCGGATGAGCGGCGCGTTCCGCCGCGACGCGTTCTTCCACCGTCGGCGCGAAATCGGCGGCGTGCGATCGCACGGCCGAGACCTCATCCTGGATGTCGGTGGGTAGATCGGCAGCGAAGCGCGAACGCTCGTCGCGGACCGTGTAGCGGAACAATTCCTGCTCTTCGGGCTGCAACAACCGACCATCCCTCATCTCTTCGACCCGCGGCACCAGTTCCATCACGGTGCGGTCATGTGTGGTCGTGATGATCGTGACGCCCTGCTCGACGACCAGGTCGTGTAGCAGTCGGAAAATCGAAACGGCGGTCGTGGAGTCCAACTCCCCGGTTGGCTCGTCGGCCAGAATCAGGGCCGGTGAGTTGGCCAACGCCCGAGCGATGGCGACCCGCTGTTGCTCGCCACCAGACAGTTCGTACGGTCGGTGGCGAGCGCGCCCGGCGAGTCCGACCGCCTCAAGCAATTCCTCAGCGCGACGGCGACGCTCGCGGATGCCGGCACCTGCAATTCGCAACGACAGCTCAACGTTCTCGTACGCCGAGAGCAGCGGCAGCAGTCCGAAGGACTGGAAGACAAATCCGACACGGTGACGACGCAGTTGGGTCAGCTGACGCTCGGTGTAATCGGTGATGTTCTCCCCGTCGATCGTGACATGCCCTGAGGTCGGGGAATCCAATCCGGCGATCAGATTGAGCAGCGTCGTTTTGCCCGAACCAGAGCGTCCAATCAACGCGACAAACTCGCCTCGCGCAACCTGTAGCGAGACATCACGGACGGCCCAGATATCCTCGCCGCCGACCACGAACTTGCGCGAGACGCCCTGGACATCGACGACCAGGTCCTGATTGCGGAGAGCGGTCATGCCGTTGGTTGCCTGAGGAGATGTCATCGTTGTTCAGCCTCTTCATCGCCGGCGTCGGCCTCGTGCGCCGGCGTGATCACGATCCGCCCGTCGCGTGAATCGACGTATGCCCTGCGGCCGAGCGCGACCTGTTCGAGCAACGGCTTGGGAATCTGTAGCCGCCCGGCGCCGTCGACCACGGCGAACTCTTCATGGACCACTTCAGCGATCTCGGTCCCGGCATTTTCGACGCGACGCACCGTCTCCGTCGCGATCGTACCGTCGCGAATGGCGACGACACGGTCAACCCGCGATGCGATCGCCGGGTCGTGCGTGACGATGATGATCGTCAGTCCGAATTGATTTGAGAGGTTGCGGAACAGTTGGAAAATCTCTTCGGAGGTATGCGTGTCCAGCTCACCGGTGGGCTCATCGGCCAGGAGCAAGGGTGGGTCGTTGGCCAGCGCCACGCCGATTGATACGCGTTGCTGCTCACCGCCCGAGAGCTGGTCGGGACGCTGTCGTCGTTTGTTCATCAATCCGACAGCTTCGAGCAATTCGAGCGCTCGCTCTCGGGCATGTTTGCGCGGGCGACCAGCGAGGATCATTGGCACCTCAATGTTCTGCTGGGCATTGAGATAGGGAATCAGGTTGCGACCGGTCTGCTGCCAGACGAAGCCGACTTCCTCGCGTCGGTAGTCAACCAGTTCCTGCTCGGTCAGGGCGAGCAGGTCCGCTTTATTGACGTAGGCCTGACCAGCTGACGGGACATCGAGGCCGGCCAGGACGTTGAGCAGGGTCGACTTACCCGAACCGGACGCGCCGACAATGGCCAGCACCTCTCCGCGGCCAACGGTCAGGTCGAGCCCGCGCAAGGCGACGACTTCGAGGTCGGCGATCTTGTAGATCTTGAACAGGTCGCGGCAGGTCACATGCTGCTCCGCCAACATCTCGTCGGGACGAATCGGCGGAACCGCCGCACTAGTCGTCATTGTCTACTCCAGGAACCTGCTCAGATCAAACGCGCAATATGGGCAGGATACCCCGAGATCGAGCCTGTCGATGCGGTATTCCTGATCGAAACCTGCCACATCGCCAGAACAGGCTAGAACGGCCCGCTGACGAAGTCCCAGATCGCCTCCGCCGCCTCGAAGGCAGAGAAGTTGTCGAACCACTTGCCCGTATGCAGCGTGTACTCATGAAAGATCTTGAGCGCCGCGAGGAACAGTAACCAACGCGCCGCCTCAGCCCGCGTGAGCGGCGCCGGGGTACCATCCGCGGCCTGCGCCCAGCCTGGACGTAGTCGTGACGGCCAGTGCGGTCTGGCCGCGACGAAGAGGAACCAGAACTCGAAGACGTGCGGGAAGTAGATCAGGATGTCGCGTCCGGCCCCAGCCACGAACGCGACGAAGCCGATCAGACGCCAGCCGAAGAGTCCCAGTGCAACCCGCCGCTCCCAGCCCGACCAGCGCAGCGCGACCACCAAGAACAACCAGATATACACCTGGTCGACCCACTTGTCCCACTCCTGGTAGTTCGGCAGACCGCCCAGATCGATTGCCTGGCGTAGGAACAGGTCAGAGAGATCGACGAAGACGGCGATCAACCCGCCGACGAACGCCCAGCGCAGCACCGGCAGTGAGCCGGCCACTCGGATCAGGGCGATCACCAATGCTTCCATGAGCGAAGGCTAGAGCGAATGCGTCGGCTTCGGGGTGCGTTAAGACGCCGCCTCGTCGTCGGGACCGGTCAGGCGCTCAAATCGACCGGTGACCTGGAAGATCGTGCGCTCGCAGATGTTCAGGGCGCGGTCACCGATGCGCTCGAGATTGTGCGAGCACCAGAGTACATGCGTGATGGCGTCGAACTCCTCCGCGCCGCGCTCGACGCCGGCCAGCCTGGCGATCAGGCGTTCGTGAATGTCGCCGTACAGTTCGTCGACTTCATCGTCCCGCTTCGCCGTGAAGCGCGCCAGGCGCTGATCGCGTTCCAGGAAGGAGCGTGTCGCTGACTGCAACATCTCGCGCACGACGTCAGCCATGCGCCACAGGTCAGGCTCGGTCGCAGCGACCGGGTCATCCTCGAGGAAGATGGCGTTGCGAGCGATGCCCTCAGCATGGCCAGCGATCCGCTCGAGGTTGAGCGTGATCGCGATGATCGACATCAATTCGCGCAGATCTCCAGCAACCGGCTGTTGCAGCGCGATGATGCTGGTCACTGCTTCCTCGATCGCGTAGCGCACCTGTTTCGCGTCGTGATCGGCCTCGCACACCTGCCGAGCAAGCACAAGGTCGCGACGGAGCAGCGCTTGCATCGCGTCAACGATCGAACGGTCAGCCCGTGCCTGCTGAAGGCGAAGACGGTCCAGGACATCTGCCCGATCAGCGGAATACGTCAGCCGAACGGTTGACATACGCACCTCGCTGTCCGGGCGGATTCGTTGTTCCCATCACTGAGCAGGTTAGCCATACCTGCCAGTAATGTAGTCTTCCGTCCGCTGATCCAGCGGGTTCGTGAAAATTTCCTGTGTCGGGCCGAATTCGACCAGTCGCCCGACCCGCTCCTCACCGGCCAGCAGGAACGCCGTGTAGTCGGACACGCGACCAGCCTGCTGCATGTTGTGGGTCACCACGACGATCGTGTAGTGCTCGGCCAGTTCGCGCATCAGGTCTTCGATTTTCAGCGTGGCGACGGGGTCAAGCGCCGAGGCCGGCTCATCCATCAGGATGATCTCGGGCTGCACCGCGATGGCGCGGGCGATACACAGTCGTTGCTGCTGACCGCCGGACAGCGCCAGCCCGGACTTGTTCAACTCGTCCTTGACTTCACTCCAGAGCGCAGCCCGACGCAGGGAATCTTCGACCAGTCGATCCATGTCGCCCGAATACCCGTTGATTCGAGCGCCGAACGCGACGTTTTCATAGATCGACTTGGGGAACGGGTTGGGCTTCTGGAAGACCATCCCGATTCGGCGGCGGACGTCGACGGCGTCGACGTTCGGGTCCAGCAGGTTGCGTCCTTCAAACTCGATGTTGCCTTCAATCCGCGCGCCCGGGATGAGGTCGTTCAGCCGATTGAGACAGCGCAGCAGCGTGGACTTACCGCAGCCGGACGGGCCGATCAACGCCGTGACACGATTCCTGGGAATCGGCAGAGTGATCCGGTCCACTGCCTGAAACGTGCCGTAGTACGCCGAGACGTCCCGCAGTTCGAGCGCCATCTCGACTGCTTCGGTGATCTCGTGCCGCACCGCGCCCAGACTGGGGTCGAGATGTACGCCGACGCCGGCCGCGGCCTCCTCTTTCATGTTCGACGGTGGCGGCGGCGCGGTGACCGTGCCTCGCTCTGCAGTACTGCTCGGCGCGCTCGATCGCATCACGGTGAAGAAGTTGCGTGCCATCTCGGTCTCCCCCTCAGTGTCCCTCCACCTGTGGAGTGTGAATCTACCAGTCCGTGCGGGTGCGTTGGCGCATGATGATCGCTGCCGCGTTCATCAGTAACAGGATGACCATCAGCACGATGATTCCCGACGCCGCGATCTCATGGAAGCCGCTCTGCGGACGAGCAACCCAATTGAATATTTGAATCGGCAGTACGGTGAAATCGTCCGTCGGTGAGTCGGCCAGGAAGGCGATGAAGGTGAGCGCGCCGATCGCGATGAGCGGCGCCGTCTCACCGATCGCGCGGGACATCGCCAGGATGTTGCCGGTCAGCATTCCGCCGAAGGCGTAGGGCAATACGTGATAACGGATCACCTGCCAGCGGGTCGCGCCGACCGCGTAGGCCGCCTCGCGCATCGACGGCGGCACGGTACGCAGCGCCTCCTGGGCCGAGACGATGATGATCGGCATGACCAGCAACGCCATTGTGCAGGCGCCGGCCAGCACCGAGCGTTCAAACTCCAGTACGCGAACGAAGACCTGCAGGCCGAGCAGGCCGTAGATGATCGAAGGCACGCCGGCGAGGTTCGAGATATTGACCTGGATCATCCGTGAGAACCAGTTGCGTCTCGCGTATTCCTCGAGGTAGATGGCCGCGCCGACTCCGAGCGGGAACGCCACGGCGGCTGTAATCACCATCATGTAGAGGGTGCCGGTGACCGCGGAGAATATTCCCGCCTCCGCCGGCTTGCGCGAGGGGAAGGAGGAGAGGAACCAGGGATCGATGAAGAGGTAGACGATCCAGCCGGCGATCATGATCGCCGGAATCAACAGGGTTGGCTTGCGCATCCGATGCGACCAGAACCAACCCATCGCCAGAATCGCCACCGGCACGAGCAACC